>NZ_JBFRVD010000060.1:0-21474 GCF_041474985.1 Vibrio sp. 10N.222.49.C9
TAATTTAGGCAACAACGCCGTCAAGAAGTGGACAATATCTTATAAACTTGAAGTACTATGTGTATATCATCAGGTAGCGTTTTTATTTACTTTGTTGTCAGCCAATATATTGGATAATATGGCAATAATACATTATGGAAGGAAAATGTGATGAGTAAAAAAATGACCATGGCGGAGATTTCAAGACAGCTTGGAATTTCAACAATGACCGTGTCACGTTACTTTAATGACGGTTATGTCTCGGCTGAAAATCGCCTTAAAATTGATGCTATCGTCAAAGAAAATCATTATACCCCTAATATATTTGCTCGTTCCATTCGTAGCCAATCTAATATTATTGGTTTCGTTGCTCCTCGCATTGAGTCATATACAACTAGTTTAGTAATTAAAGGAGCACTGGCGGCTGCCAATGAATCACAAGTACGAATGCTTTTTCATGCCTCAGGGTTTAACCATGAGTCAGAATGCCAAGCTGTGAGAGAGTTTAATGGCTTAAATGCATTGGGCACTATTATTATTGCTTCAAAGCACAGTGTCGAAGAGACGTTTTATCAAACCTTAGACAATGTGTTATTTATTGGTAAAAACACCCCCCACCATTGCTGTTTATATTACCCCGACCATGCTGCAATTAAAGCACTCGTTTCCCAAACCATCACTCAGTTAAAACAACAGCAGGCACCGCTGGCAGCCGTACATTATATTTATGATGAGCGTATGCTTTCCAGCCGTACTAAGTTGATGCAAGCCACCATTACTGACACCGTCCCTGAGTTGAATTTTTCACTACAAGCTCTAGCCAACTCGGAGGACAAAGCCGGCTACCAGGCAATTCAATTACAGCCTAATCATGTCTACTTTTGTGCCACCGATAATATTGCTATTCGTTTATATCGTCGCGCCAAAGAACAGCAACTCAAGATTGGTCATAACTTATGGATTGTAGGCATGGGTGACTATGACTACAGCGATTTGTTAGTCCCAAGCCTGACTACTGTCGCTTTTAACTACTATCAAGTGGGCTACCAAGCTGTCAAAAAATTGCTCAAGCGCGATTTCAGTTCCGTTGAAGGCACATTCGACATAAGAATGAGAGAAAGTTCACAGTTTCTCTGAAATTGTATTGAGTCCAAATAGGTTCCATTTAACACTATGTGTTAACGATAACACACATAGTATAACCGATGACACTCGCTAATAATCTACACTCAAAACCACTCGCGTGGTGGAAGAAAGCAACTGCCTACCAAATTTATCCCCGTAGTTTTTATGATACAAACCAGGACGGTATTGGTGACATCAATGGGATCATTGCTAAGCTAGATTATCTTGCTGATTTGGGCATTGATTTAATATGGATCTGCCCATTCTACGCATCACCGAATGATGATAACGGTTACGATATCAGTGACTATCAAGCGATTCATCCTGACTTTGGAACCCTTGAGGATGTGGATAAATTAATCACTGCTGCTCATGAACGTGGCATTCGCATTATTATGGATTTAGTGATAAACCACACTAGCGATGAGCATCCATGGTTCATCGAATCGCGAGATAACAAAGATAGCCCTAAGCGTGATTGGTATATTTGGCGTGATGGTTGTGAGCCTACAGCTGAAAAGCCGACTTGCGAACCAAATAACTGGGAAAGTATTTTTCATGGTAGTGCATGGGAATATGATGACAAAACTGCACAATATTATTTGCACCTATTTTCTAAAAAACAGCCAGATCTTAATTGGGAAAACCCTGAAGTTAAACAAGCACTATTTAAAATGATTCATTGGTGGTTGGAACGAGGTATTGATGGTTTCCGTGTCGATGCAATTAGCCATATTCAAAAACAAGCTGGTTTACCCTCTTTACCCAATCCAAAGGGTGAAAACTATGTCTCTTCATTCGATTATCATATGAATGTGGCAGGGATTGAAAAACATCTGTATGAGTTAAAAGAGCAGGCGTTTTCGCCTTTTGATATCGTGACCGTTGGTGAGGCCAATGGGGTGACGGCCGACAACGCATTGCCTTGGGTTGCTGAAGCGACCGAGCACGATCAAGGTGGTGTTTTTAACATGATTTTTCAGTTTGAACACATGAAGCTATGGTCGGAAGAACAAAGCAACGAGAATTTCGATCTCGTGGCGTTCAAACGCATTTTATCGCGTTGGCAAGATGCCTTAGAAGGTAAAGGCTGGAATGCGCTTTATTTAGAAAACCACGATCAAGCTCGTAGTATTGATACTTTTGCCGATCCTAACTCTAGGTATGCCAGTGCTACCGCGTTAGCGAGTTGTTATTTCTTGATGAAAGGAACTCCATTTATTTATCAGGGCCAAGAGATTGGTATGGTAAATCATCAGTTTACTTCTCTTGACGAATTTAACGATGTGTCTGCGAGAAATTTAATTCAAAAGCTATCGCAACAAGGTCAGAGCGATGCCGATATCTTAGCCTTGTTAAATCAAGTATCCCGCGACCACAGTCGCTTGCCAATGCAATGGAATGACCAGGATTTTGCCGGTTTTTCTGAGGTGCAACCTTGGTTCTCGGTGAATCAACAGTATGCAGATATCAATGTTGAGCAACAACAGCAAGATCCAAATTCGATCTTAGGTTTCTATAAGCAGTTGATTGCTTTGCGTAAGTCACATGAAAGCTTAGTGGTTGGCCGTTATCAATTACTGCTAGCTAACGATCCTAATATCTATGTTTATCAACGTGTTGCTCAAGATATGACATGGACCATTATTACCAATTTAAGTCCACAAGAGAGCGTTGTTGATATCGACTGCACCCAATTAGGCGAGTTAATGCTTGATAATCAGAATATTAACAATGAACACGTTCGCTCAGATTTTATAACAACGCAAATAGCCCCCGCTTATGCCGCGTATATATTTGCAAGAAAGCACTAAATTATATTTATGGCTAGGCGCTGATAACGTTAGCCTGTATTTAAATCAAGGAACTATTTATGAGTAAGTTACTATCGTTTGATTTTTGGCAACGATTTGGGAAGTCCCTTATCGTTGTTATCGCGGTGATGCCTGCCGCTGGTATCATGATATCACTAGGTAAAGTGGTCGCAATGTATGCGGGTGGGCTTGGTGCCATTGAAACACTAGGCGCTATAATGGAAAACATAGGTTGGGGGATCATTGTTAACCTTCACCTATTATTTGCGGTCGCGATTGGTGGCTCGTGGGCAAAAGAGCGTGCAGGTGGCGCATTTGCCGCGCTAATAGCCTTCATCTTAATCAACCGTATCACTGGGGTTATATTGGGCGTGGATAACGCTATGCTCAGTGACCCAGAAGCGGTTGTGATGAGCCTATTTGGTTCTGAGTTACCTGTCTCTCAATTCTTCACGAATATTTTGGGTGCTCCTGCCCTAAATATGGGTGTGTTTATCGGTATTATGTCTGGCTATTTAGGTGCCAACTTATTTAACCGCTATCATGACTTCGCTCGCTTACCTCAGGCATTAGCATTTTTCAACGGTAAGCGTTTTGTACCTTTTGTTGTTATTTTCTATTCGCTGATTATTGCGTTTGGTTTATCTGTAATATGGCCTTTAATTCAAGGTGCGCTTAATGATTTTGGTCAATGGATTGCTACCTCTAAAGACACTGCGCCGATCACTGCTCCTTTCTTGTATGGTACGTTAGAGCGTTTATTACTGCCATTTGGTTTACACCACACTTTAACTATTCCAATGAATTACACCGAGTTGGGTGGTACTTATGAGCTTTTGACTGGGATGAATGCGGGCTCAAGTGTTTATGGTCAAGATCCATTATGGCTTGCTTGGGTCAGCGATTTAAATAATCTTAAATTAAGCGATCCGACAACTTACCAACACCTGTTAGATACGGTGCACCCAGCACGCTTTAAAGCAGGCCAAGTTATTATCGCAGCCTCTTCATTGATTGGTATTGGACTTGCGATGTATCACTGTGTTGATAGTGATAAGCGCGCACAATATAAGCCAATGTTCTTATCTGCCTGTCTTGCTGTGTTATTAACCGGTGTGACTGAGCCTATTGAATTCATGTTTATGTTTATCGCTCCCGTTTTGTATGTTGCACATGCTGTGTTAACAGGAGTTGCATTTGCGTTGGTCGATGTGATGGACCTACGTGTACATGCCTTTGGTTTGATTGAGTTACTCACTCGTATACCTATGATGGTTTCAGCGGGCATCGGTGGTGATCTGGTTCGCTTTGCATTAGTTTCTATTGTTTTCTTTGTGGTTAACTATGGATTGTTCCGCTTCCTAATCGTGAAATTGAAGTTACCAACACCGGGTCGTATGGGTAACTACCTGGATGAAAGCTCAGAATCGATGTCAGAAGATGAGAAGATGAACATTATTATTCAGAATTTAGGTGGCCGTGCCAATATTGCTGAGATTGATGCTTGTATGACTCGCTTGCGTATTACAGTTAATGATCCGAAGTTGGTTGCTGAATATGCGTCATGGAAGCCGACAGGGGCTCTTGGTGCTGTGATTAAAGAACAGGGTGTACAAGTTATTTATGGCCCTGGGGTGGATGTTATTAAATCTAAGTTAATAGAGAAATATTCAGCACAACCTGCGTAATTCTTTTTAGATCAAATAACCTCGAGAAACGCAGCCTTGCGCTGCGTTTTATCTCACTAGAATAAATAAGTGAATAATAATGAAGTTAATGACACTAAATACCCACAGTTGGCAAGAAGAAAAACAGCTAGAAAAGTTAGATGTGGTCGCGCAAGCCATTATCGAGCAAGGGTGCGATGTGGTTGCATTACAGGAAGTGAATCAACATCAAGATAGCCCGGCCGTTGATGCCAATATATTAACCAATCACACTGTGTTGGCGAATAACTATGGTTATTTATTACAGAAAAAACTCATGGAATACGGTCATCACTACCAACTTACGTGGGATTTCGTTCATCAAAGTTATGAAGTATATCAAGAGGGGCTCTCATTTTTAACGCGACTACCGATTGTCGAACATGAGGTCATTGATTTAAGTGATAACTATGATGTGAGCTTTTGGAAACATCGGCGAGCAGTGCGTATTAAAGTGACCTCTCAACAGGGTGATTTTAATCTTTATAATTGTCATTGTGGCTGGTGGAATGACTCAGAGAACTCATTTGAGGATCAGTTCGACCGAATCAAGGCAACTTTACCAACAGAGTTGAGCTTTCTATTAGGCGATTTCAACAACCCAAGCCATATACGTAATGAAGGCTATGATTACGTATTACAACGCGGTTTGATGGATTGTTATGAAGTTGCTGAAATCAAAGATGATGGAACCACTGTCATTAAAAACATTGATGGTTGGGAGCAAAATAGCCAAGCGTTACGCATTGATTTAGTACTTAGTAATCAGCCTGTAGTGGTAAAGCAGCATAAGGTGATTTTTAATCACGATTTTTATCCGGTTGTATCAGATCACTTTGGGGTGTTGGTAGAAGTAGAACTTACTTAATTTTTATCAACTCATCGTAGTTTAAATAAAAAGAATACTGACACAAATACGGCTAATTATCAGGTCACTCTTACTTGCTAAAATAGCGATAGAATACGACTGACCTTAACGATCTTTAGTGCGAGTTCGAAGTGATTACATAAGATTCTCTGTTCTTTCTTTCAACTATATACACAAGATTTCACACTTCTGCGAAATCTAAACTATCTTGTTGATACTGGTACAGATTAATAAGGATCGTTATGAATAGGTATATTGCAGAAATGTTCGGTACATTTTGGTTGGTGTTAGGGGGTTGTGGTAGTGCCGTCTTGGCCGCTGCTTTTCCCGATGTAGGTATCGGCTTACTCGGGGTTTCCCTCGCGTTTGGTTTAACCGTACTCACCATGGCTTTTGCTATTGGCCATATATCCGGCTGTCATCTCAACCCTGCTGTTACAATAGGTCTTTGGAGCGGTGGTCGCTTTGATGCCAAAGACGTCGCACCTTATATTATTGCCCAGGTCATTGGCGGTATTATCGCGGGTGGTGTGTTATTCGTGATTGCTTCAGGCCAAGCAGGCTTTGACGCTGCGGCATCTGGCTTTGCTTCAAATGGTTACGGTGAACACTCACCGGGCGGCTATTCACTTACCGCTGCACTGGTCTGTGAAGTGGTCATGACCATGGTATTCCTATTCGTGATCATGGGCGCAACTGATTCAAAAGCGCCTGCTGGGTTTGCACCCATTGCGATTGGTCTCTGTTTGACCTTGATTCACCTTATCAGTATTCCTGTAACCAACACCTCTGTGAACCCTGCTCGAAGTACCGGCGTGGCTGTATTTGTCGGTGATTGGGCCGTTTCGCAATTGTGGCTATTCTGGGTTGCACCGATTATTGGTGCCGTGATTGGCGCGATGATATACAAAGCGGTAAGAGGTTCAGATTAAGCGCTGAAAAACGTCTAAAGCAATAAAAGAAAAAGCCGCTTAGTGATGCTTCACCAAGCGGCTTTTTTAGATCTTATGACGACCGAGTAAGGAGTGCGAAAGCGTGGTGCCATCCACCAGCTCTAGCTCACCACCAACAGGAACACCATGAGCGATACGGCTTGCGTTCACTTCATGGGCATTACATAGCTCAGCAATGTAATGCGCTGTGGCTTCCCCTTCAACTGTTGGGTTAGTCGCTAGGATTACTTCCGAGATATCACCACGACGCAGGCGGTAGTCCAAAACATCGAGACCGATGTCACTTGGACCAATACCATCAAGTGGTGAAAGGTGACCCATCAATACAAAGTAACGGCCTGAATATTGTCCTGTCGCTTCTATTGCTGCAATGTCTGCTGGGCTCTCTACTACACAGATTTGACCATTTTCCTGACGTTTAGGATTGGTACAAATGTGGCAAGTATCTTCTTCAGTAAAAGTACGGCACTCATTACAGTGACCAATTTCGGTCATTGCTTGGCTAAGAGCTTCAGCCAACTGTAGGCCGCCTTTTCTATCGCGCTGTAACAAATGAAAGGCCATACGCTGCGCCGACTTGGGGCCAACCCCAGGTAGACAACGTAAGGCCTCCATCAAATGCTCCAGCATATGACTGGTACGCATATTTAACCGTTCTAATGTTCAAGTAATAGCCTGTTCAACACAAACCACCACCTGAATTAACCTTTAAGAATAAGTTACTTAGAAAGGCATCTTCATACCTGGTGGAAGTTGCATTCCGCCAGTTACGCTAGCCATTTTCTCTTTTTGAGTTTCTTCAACGCGACGAGCCGCATCGTTGAAAGCAGCAGCGATAAGATCTTCAAGCATCTCTTTATCGTCTTCCATTAGGCTTTCATCGATATCAACACGGCGAACGCTGTGGCTACCAGTGATCGTTACTTTTACAAGGCCAGCACCTGACTCACCTGTAACTTCCATATTTGCGATTTCTTCTTGAAGCTTTTGCATGCGCTCTTGCATTTGCTGGGCTTGCTTCATCATGTTGCCCATACCGCCTTTACCAAACATGTTAATACTCTCTGGTCTAATTGGTTTATTAAAATTAATTAAGCTATACGAGCTTAAATGGGGGTTAAAACAGTGTGATTCAACCCCTCGATGTTCAGTTCTCAGATTTGCTTATCTGGGATGATATGCCGGTCACTAAACAAGAAAACGTTCTAGATAGGACGAACGCTGTCTCTGTCGAGTTCAGCGGCAAAACGTCTTTCAATGAACTGTACGTTGGCATCGTTTTCTAAAGCGGTAAACGCGTCTTTCAACTTACCTTGATACAGTCGTTCTCGTAATTCTAGCGGCGTTTCTCCACCATCACCGATTTCAACACTCAAATGACACTCTTCTCCAAGCACAATATTGAGAGACTGCAATAGCTCACTCTGCGCACGGTCGGTATTCAAATGAGCTTGGCTCGCTCTTAACGTTAAAGTGATTGATGTGTCGTTTTTAGCAAACACTGAGTTCAATGCTAACTGTTCAACAAGCTTGGCTGTCTCTAGCTTTTGAATCGTGGCTGACCATTCATCTTGAGCAATCGACTCTTGAAGCAATTTATCGACCATTTCTGGTGTCTTAATATGCTCCAACGCACGCTTGATCTGAGTAGGTGTAAGCTCTTTGCTCACCTCTTTCACTACAGGTTTAGACGGTTTCCAGCGATAAGGTTCATTATCGTTGGTCACATTTTCTGTCGAAGAGGATGATAAAGAAGCTGGCGACACCCGCTCAGAACCACCGTGTTGCTGAGCAACTCGATCAAGAACTGAAGTTTTAGCTGGTGTCGCTTTAGCCTTTTTTGGCGCCGAGCCTTTGTTTTCTGTTGCCGAACTGCCTCTACGTTGAGAACGTAATTGGTGGCGTAAACCACTCACAGGCGAAGTTGCACGCGCTGGCTGCTCTTGCGGAGCAGAAGGTGCAGCGCTTGGCTGTTGAACCGGACTCTGGTTTTGATAATTCGTTTGTTGCTGCTGAGGCTGCTCTGCACCGTAGCTTGGACGCTCATCATAAGCAGGAGGCGCGTCATACTGGCTATGCGGGTAATCCTGTTCTGGATAACCTTGGTTACCTGAATGATCAGCGTAACCTTGCGAATCTGAATACTGTGCTGGATTCTGCTGCGGAGCCTGTTGCACCGGTTGCTGCTGCATAGCTTGCTGTTGAGGCGCCTGTTGTTGCATCTGAGGCTGTCTCGGAGCTGCCATTGGCGCAGGTTGACTCACTGACTGAGCAACGTTCTGAGCTTGAGCTGCTGGAACTGGCGCTGGGCTTGCCGACTGAGTCGAGATTGCCGTAGCAACCGCTTGTTCAGCAGGTCTAAAGGCCAACATGCGTAAAACTACCATCTCAATACCAACACGAGCAGTTGGCGATAACGGTAAGTCTTCACGACCTTTCAATACGATCTGGTAGTAGAGTTGAATGTCTTGTGGGCTAAGCGCTTTGCTCAGTAGTTCAAGCTTCTCAGCGTCAGGCTGTGCCTTATCTAATGTAGATGGCAAAGCTTGGAACATCGCAAGACGATGCAGTTGGGCCGCAAGCTGATTCAGCAAACCATCCCACTCAACACCGTTCTCAGCAAGGCTTTGGATACACGCCATCGCTTGCTGTGGCTGCTTACTGCTAATCGCTTCAAGCAAGTGGATAGCTTGGTCGGTATCCAGTGTCCCAAGCATATGAGCAACAGTATCTGTTACGACATTGCCGTTACCTAATGCGATAGCTTGGTCTGTAAGGCTTAGTGCATCACGCATACTGCCATCAGCAGCATGAGCAATCATTCCAAGCGCACGAGACTCAGACGTCACATCTTCTTGTTCAAGAATATGATCGAGCTGCTCGTGAATATTATCAACGCTGATCGGCTTAAGGTGGAACTGCAAACAACGCGACAAGATAGTCACTGGAAGCTTCTGTGGATCCGTTGTTGCGAGCAAGAATTTCACATACTCAGGCGGCTCTTCTAAGGTCTTTAGAAGCGCATTAAAGCTGTGCCTAGAAAGCATGTGGACTTCATCGATTAGGTAAACCTTGAAGCGACCACGTGCAGGCTTGTACTGAACATTGTCCAGAAGCTCGCGGGTATCTTCTACCTTAGTACGTGATGCCGCATCAATCTCAAGTAGGTCAACAAAGCGACCTTCATCGATTTCTTTACAGGTTGCACATTCACCACAAGGTGTTGAGGTAATGCCTGTTTCACAGTTGAGCCCTTTAGCAAACAAACGGCCGATGGTCGTTTTACCGACACCTCGTGTACCGCTGAACAGGTATGCATGGTGCAACCTGTTCTGGCTAAGGGCATTCTCTAATGCTGTTAAAACATGGGCTTGACCAACCACTTCTTTGAATTTGGTTGGTCGCCATTTTCGCGCTAACGCAAGATAGCTCATGAATAATTCCGAAAAGGATTAGTGACCGTCGAATTCGCAGATGCTAAACACTTCTAGACCTAAGCCTTGTAAGCGCTTGTCACCACCGATTTCTGGAAGGTTAATAACAAATGCAGCGTGTTCTACCACACCACCAAGCTGACGAATCAACTTTGTTGTTGCTTCAATCGTACCGCCCGTTGCTAGCAAATCATCAACCATCAACACTTTATCGCCTTCAACGATAGCATCAGTATGGATTTCTAGAGTGTCGGTGCCGTACTCAAGCTCATAAGATTGTGCCACAGTTTGACGAGGCAGCTTGCCCGGCTTACGAACAGGAATGAAGCCAACACCTAGCTCAAGTGCCAAAGGCGCACCAAATAGGAAACCACGAGCTTCAGTACCAACGATCTTAGTAAAGCCCATGTCCTTGTATGTTTCCGCTAGCAGGTCGATAGTCGCTTTGTAAGCTACTGGATCTTCCATCAAGCTTGTTACGTCACGGAACAAAATACCCGCTTTAGGGTAATCAGGAATGCTTTTGATGCTTGCTTTGATCAGAGAGATTTTTTCTGTGTTCATAATCTTATGCACTTCATTAGGCCGCTTTCCAAACTCTCGTTAACGAATCAAACATCAACGCTCGGAATTAAGGAAAGGTACGATTGGTATTCATTGCAACGAGAGTCATAACTCTGATTGCTGAAATAATAAACGCCCGCTATACAAGCAGGCACACTGGCTTAATGGTAGTGATTTTCTTTGCTGTCAGCAACCAACTCATGGGTTGGAAGTCGCATAAACCATGTGAGAAGAATAACAAGTACACAAATTAGGAAAGCCTTGACCCAAATGATAGGGGCAAAGTAGATGGATAACGCAAAACTCAACAAGATAAAGAATACGCCACGCGTTTTAACTTGTTTGGTGACGGCACCGTGTTGATACCAATTGTTCAGCAAAGGACCCAGCGTTTTGTGCTCATGCATCCATTTATGAACTTTCGGATTGCTTCGCATGAAGCATGCGCTGGCAAGAAGGAGAAAAGGAGTGGTTGGCAGAACGGGCAAAACTATCCCTAGAACTGCGAGAAATATACAAAGGCCACCAGCAATATTGAGGCTTAAAACTCGAACGCTAATTGTGGCCTCCTTGAGTTAGCTATCACCAATCGGCGACGACAGCTTAACTAGAATGTTGCGTAACCATTGAATACACGGATCAACGTAAGTGTTGCTGGTAGCAATGGAATCATTAAAAATGCGGCTAAAAATCCTAAAAAGTAGAATACATTAAACGGGTCTTGAAAGTCTTTGTTATCTGCCATGATTGCTTCTTGTTTTTGTTAGTGAAGGTAAGTATCCGGCGAACCAAACCCGCTTTGCTAAATCGACATTTAACAAAAAAGGCATAGCCACACCATTTGCGCAACTATACCTTAATCAATTATTCACAAAAACCGAGGAAATATAGGGTTAATCAGTAGACCCTTGGTGTATGTCTAAACTAAAACTTGCCGCTCCAAGTAGGCTCAACGACAGTTGGCAGCCCTGTTCGATCGGAAGGTCCCGCGTAATAAAGTTCTTCTTGCAGTTCTCACCCAAGCGCTCACCTGCTGCAATATATTGATTCAATTCACCATTCGACCATTGCCCGTCTAGACCCGCAGGCAAAATGGAGATGGTTCCCTCGGCAAGGTCAGCAACACCAAACAAGGCATTCACTGGGGTGGAGCATTTAGAGCAACGAATCCCCTTCTCTAAGATTTCAGCAATATCTTTGAGATCAACATTAAAATCTTTTCTGTTTCTTATGTAATCGTGGAACAGCGCTCTCACTAACAATGTTGTCGCGGAGCCGCCATTATCAGACGACGATGAATCGACGAGGTAAAAAGCAAACTGCCCGTTCATCATCCACGCATAGTCAAACACAAGTGGCATCATCTCTGTTGATTGCAGTAACCGGTAACTGCAACGCCATGAGCCTTGTCGCGTATCTTTCTCTGGAAGCAGCGCATGCAGTAAGTCTTTTGCTGCGCTTGGGTTATCTTGAAGGTAATTCAGGTGCCAATGCAGTTCTTGGTCTTCAGGGATCTCTCCCCCATCATCCACACAGAACCATTGGCTCGAAAAATCTCGTTGGTCTGAAATGTTATCGAACGAATCTGTCAATGTATTCGCAATCGCACTTCCTAGGTGACGGTGATCCTCTAACGGCTTCGCCAAGAAGTCTTTAATACCAAATCGCAAGGCTTTCGCCACGTCAGACATATCATCAGTGCCAGACACAACGATCATAGGCAGTGACGGGTACTCTAAACTGAGCTCTTCCACAAGCTCTATGCCATCAAGTATTGGCATTGATAAGTCACACACAATTAAATCTGGCGCTGAGTCTCTAAGTTTCTGCAAAGCGTCCAGTCCATTTTCAGCCTCAACCACTTTATAACCGACCTTGTCTAGGTACGCGCTGGTTATACGGCGAAAAATAGGATCATCATCAACCAACATCACGCATTTTTGGTTAATTACTTCCTGAGCCGAGGTCATTACTGGCTGACTGTGAGTTTTGTACATAATCTATAACCTCACAAAACTAAGTCGAATTATTATTGTTATCTGTTCTAAGAACTAATATAAAACTTAGTAATAAAATGCTAAATACACAAATTTGCACTCTTTACTGGTAATTCGTGACGAGGGTTGGAATACTTGTAAATAGTGCAACGAGTTGACGTAACGCAAACATTGATCTCACTGTTACGTATAAATTAGATGAGATTGTAAACAAATGTGTCTGGATTTATGAAATTAGATGATTTAAACCTCTTTCGACTCGTCGTTGAAAATGGGAGCTACACCGCAACATCGCGCAAGACTATGATTCCGGTTGCGACCATCACACGACGCATCCAAGCCTTAGAAGATTCTTTGAACCTTAGGCTTCTCAATAGACACGCGCGTAAACTTTCTTTAACAGAGGCAGGCGAACGTTTCTTCAATGAATGCTCTCCGCTGTTGCAACGTCTCTCTTCTACTGCAGAAGAGTTAACTGACGTGTGCAAAGGCGCTTCCGGTAAGATTCGTATTACGGCACCCTCAAACCTGACCAAGCGCATGATGATGCCAATGTTCAGTGAATTCATGATTCAATACCCTGATATCAATATTGAGCTGATGATGAACAACCAAGCGGATCAGCTGGATCCAACGGAGTGGGACGTAATTTTCCGAGTCGGCCCTCAGCGTGATTCAAGCCTAATCGCTCGAAAAATCAGTGAAGTCAAAGATATTCTTATCGCGAGCCCTGAGTACTTAGCGAAGAACCCAGCTCCAAGCCATGCTGAAGAGCTAGCGAACCATTCGCTACTCAAAGGCTACCCGCTGATTAAGTGGCAGCTGAGTAATTCGAATGAAGAGACGGTGGTGAATAGCGAGAAAGGCCGTTTCAACGCCAATGCGCTTAATGTCGTAAGACAAGCGTGCTCAGAAGGCCTAGGTATCACCCTGATGCCTGACGTGATGATTCGTGAATACATTGAAGATGGCAGCTTAGTGCAAGTCTTAGAAGACTGGAGCGCTAACCCTCGTGATATTTACATGCTTTATAACCACAAAGACCATCTACCAGAGAAAGTGAGATTGTTTATTGATTTTGTGATCGCATACCACATTCATTAAGGTCAATCCCCTTCTCTATAAACAAAAAACCAGAGCCGATGCTTTGGTTTTTTATTTTCTGTATCGCTAGCGAAACTCTGTATGACTAACGAAACGCTAGTTAAGCGCCTTCGTTGTGTAACTCTAAGTTAGCAAGATCTTGTTGAATCTCACGCTGAACCTTTGAGTCGTCATTACGCAAAGAGTCTAGGAAATCTAGGTACACTTGGTCGATATCGCCCGTTACATACTCGCCGTTAAATACAGAAGTATCAAAACGAGAGATGTCTTGATTGCCCATGCCCACTGCAGAAATCAGATCTGGTAGCGTTTGGAAAATCAAGGCGTCTGCGCCAATCTGCTTACAAATCGTTTCGTTATCACGACCATGAGCAATCAACTCTGTCGCGCTCGGCATATCAATGCCGTAAACGTTAGGGAAGCGAACCTCTGGAGCAGCTGAAACCATGAAGACCTTATTTGCGCCAGAATCACGAGCCATCTCAATGATCTGCTCTGATGTTGTGCCGCGAACGATAGAATCGTCAACCAGAAGAACGTTCTTACCTTTAAACTCAGAGCGAATTGCGTTGAGCTTACGGCGAACCGACTTCTTACGTTGTTGCTGACCTGGCATGATGAATGTGCGGCCAACATAGCGGTTTTTCACGAAACCTTGACGGTATGGTTTATTGATCGCTTGAGCGATTCGTAGCGCAATATCGTTTGATGTTTCAGGGATTGGAATAACTACATCAATGTCTAAGTCTGCGTACTCTTCTTTAATACGCATACCAAGCATCTCACCCATCTCAACGCGTGCGCTGTAAACCGAGATTTTGTCGATGAATGAATCTGGGCGTGCAAAGTATACAAACTCAAAGATACATGGGTTTAGTTGTGGGTTGTCTGCACATTGCTTAGTGAAAAGCTCACCGTCAAACGTTGCGTAGATAGCTTCACCTGGTGCTACGTCGCGCATGAAGTCGAAACCAACAGCATCGAGTGCTACCGATTCAGACGCAACCATGTACTCTGTTTTACCTTGAACTTCACGCTTACCAAGACACAATGGACGAATACCATGTGGGTCACGGAATGCGATCATACCGTGGCCGATGATCATCGCCGTTACGGCGTAAGCACCACGAATTGTACGATGCACATTTGCCACAGCGCGGAAAACGTCATCTGAAGTTACGTTACCTTTAACAGTATCGATCTCATGAGCTAATACGTTCAGTAGAACTTCAGAGTCAGAGGTTGTGTTTACATGACGACGGTCTTTTTCGAACAACTTCTCACGAACTTCGTTTGCGTTCGTCAGGTTACCGTTGTGCGCCAACGTAATGCCAAAAGGAGAGTTTACGTAGAAAGGCTGAGCTTCAGACGCACTTGAACTACCCGCAGTAGGATAACGAACATGGCCAATACCAACTTCACCTTGTAGGCGCTGCATGTGTTTTGCTTCAAAAACATCTTTTACTAAACCGTTCGCCTTACGCAGACGGAAACGATTGCTTTCTATGGTACAAATACCAGCGGCATCTTGGCCACGATGCTGCAATACCGTTAAAGCGTCATAAATAGACTGGTTTACAGGTGTTGAACCCACGATTCCAACAATACCACACATGTCCTAATCCTCGATTTTCGACATTAACTGGCGCTAAAGCGCGCCAGAAGATAAGAAACTTGATGTCGCTTCGATATGTTCAAAAAAAGGCTCAATTACCATTTTAAAATGTGGAACGAGTTGAGAATTATCCCACCATTCACTTTTATTAAAACTAGTAAACGTATCAACAAAGAAAAGTATTGCTGAAACAATTAGTACACCCCGCAGTGCACCAAAGACAATACCTAACACTCTATCAGTACCAGATAAACCTGTTTTCTGAACTAGTTGGCCGATGACATAGTTAACTAAGGCACCAACAACTAACGTTGCAACAAATAATGCTGCTATCGCAGTTCCGTTTCGAAACATCTCATCTTCGATATTGGTGAAGTACATGGCTAATTTAGCGTAGTACTGGCTAGCAATAAAAAATGCTCCAAACCAAATAACAAGTGATAACGCTTCTTTAGCGAAACCGCGAACTAAACTGATCACGGCAGAGAAGCCGATCACGCCTAAAATGACAAAATCTAACCAATTCATGAATTCTTCATCTTAAGTTGGCGCGCATTTTAACATAAAAAATGCTGACGCAAACGTTTTCCTATGGGTTTAACGGTTTAAATTTAAGCAACTGGCCTTTTAAACCCGTAATTTTTTCTAATTCCTTAATTTGTCGCTCAAGTTTGGATTTAGAGACATCCGGGCCAATAATTACTCGCGTAAATGTTTTTTCTTTTTTCGTATAAGCAGGGTAACCTTGCTCTTGTAACCCTTCAGCTACAACTCTTGCATTATCTGCATTCTTCAAAGCCACCAATTGAATAATCCAAGCACTGTCTTGGTATTCATTTTTTTCCGGTACTGGCTTAACCACCACTGCCACTTTATCCGCTTCTTTGTTACTGGCAGCCGACGCAGTTTGCTTATCTGAATTATCAACACCACTTTCAACCACTCGCTCAACCGGAGAATCCGGCAGTGCAATCTGATCTTCAACAGGGTCGAGTACTTCAAAAACTTCTACATTACTATCAAGCTCTGGCTTAATCGGAATGCTTGCAAACTCTTCTTTATAGTGGAGCTTCTTACCATCTAGCACATCGGGCAATACAATCACACCAATGGCCACTAAAATGATGGTACCGACTAATCGGCTTTGGAATTTACTTGCCATTTAGTTTCCTTTTTTCTGCCAATGCTCCAATACTTCACCCACAGTATGGAAAGAACCGACCACCAGTACAACATCGTCACCTTTAACAGAAGCTAAAGCCGCTTCAAACGCTGCTACAGGGTTTGAATGCTGCTCTACTCCTTGAGGTAAGCTTTGACACAATTCAGCCGCTGTTGCGGCTCGTGGACCGTTCAGCGAAGCTGGGTACCAATGTGTTGTGATTGGTGCTAATACTTCCAATGTCGCAGGGATATCTTTGTCATGAAGCATGGCGACTACAACGTGTAAATTTTTGCCTGCATACTTCTTCGTTACTTGCTGCGCAAAGTATTCAGCCGAATGCGGGTTGTGCGCAACATCAAGCACAATCACGGGTTGTTCGCTAATTTTCTGCATACGCCCTGGAAGCTGTGCGTTCTTCATGCCATTAACGATGTTCACATCGCTAATGCTAAGTTCTGAAGTACCTAATGCCATCAATGCTGTTGCTGCGTTAGGTAGCGGCAGGCTTGGAATAGGCAATGATTCTAGTTGGAATGCACCACTGCGCCAGTTCCACGTATCGCCGTCTACATCATAGGTGTATTGAATACCCACCTGATAGAACTCAGCCTTAATGTCATCAGCGTGCGCTGCAACCGTAGCCGGTGGCTTGGGTTGACCACAGATAGCGGGTTTACCGCTACGATAAATGCCCGCTTTCTCAAAACCAATCACATTGATGTCATCACCTAGCCAGTCAACATGGTCGACAGCCAAACTAGTAATCACAGAAACATCATGCTCAACGATATTGGTCGCGTCTAAACGCCCGCCTAAACCCACTTCTAAAAGCACAACATCAACCGCTTCAGTTTGAAATGCACGTAACGCCGCTAAAGTGCCATATTCGAAAAAACTCAGGCTGATTTCGCCACGCTCTTTCTCAATGAAATCGAAAGACTGAACCATCTTTTCATCAGATAGATCTTGGCCGTTGATACGAACACGTTCGTTATAGCGAATTAAGTGAGGAGAGCTGTAGACACCAACTGAGTAACCAGCGTCCAATAGAATCGCTTCCATCAGTGCACATGTTGAGCCTTTGCCATTGGTTCCGGCAACAGTAATAACATGTTGAGCAGGTTTGGTGAGGTTTGCCTTAGAGGCGACGGCCTGAACTCGGTCTAATCCAAGATCAATAGCGCTTGTGTGGATGTTTGATAAATAATCAAGCCACATCTCCAAAGAGGATGTGGCTTGAGGAATAGGTTGTTGACTCATCTAACTCATAACCATAATTAAGTTGGTTTGTTAGAAGGTACTTTACCCTTTTTCTGGCGCTTCTGGTACTTCATAAGTAGCTTCATTCGGTGAATCGTTCACAGAAACTACTAATGGTGAAGGCTGGTTGGTCATTTTAGCAACAAGGCTTGCAACGCGCTGACGCATCTCACGACGGTCAACAATCATGTCGATAGCACCGTGGTCTAGTAGGAACTCACTGCGTTGGAAACCTTCAGGAAGGTCTTCACGTACCGTTTGTTCGATTACACGACGTCCAGCAAAACCGATCAGTGCTTTTGGTTCACCAATATTGATATCGCCAAGCATTGCCAAACTTGCAGAAACACCACCCATTGTTGGATCAGTCATAACTGAAACAAACGGTAGGCCTTTCGCAGATAAACGCTCAAGCGCAGCACTGGTTTTCGCCATTTGCATTAGAGACATCAATGCCTCTTGCATACGAGCACCACCACTTGCAGAGAAACACACTAAACCACAGTTGTTCTCGATAGCAGCATCTACCGCTTTCACGAAACGAGCACCAACAACAGAACCCATTGAGCCGCCCATGAATGAGAATTCAAAAGCACACGCTACGATAGGTAAACCCAATAGTTCGCCTTTCATTGCAACTAATGCGTCTGTTTCACCACTGTTCTTTTGAGCAGCAGAGATACGTTCTTTGTAACGCTTAGAGTCTTTAAACTTCAGCTTGTCTTGTGGCTCAAGATCAGCACCTAGTTCAACACGCTCACCTTTGTCTAGGAATGTATCCAGACGACGACGTGCTTTCATGCGCATGTGATGGTCACATTTTGGACATACTTCTAGGTTACGCTCTAGTTCAGCATGGTACAGAACCTGCTCACAAGAAGTACATTTCGTCCAAACACCCTCAGGGATAGACGCTTTACGAGATGTTACGATGTTGCTTTTTTCTAAAATCTTTTCAAGCCAACTCATGGAAGACCTTTTTGTTTCGATTCTTCCGCTTGATTGCGAAAGAAATAAATTTGGGAATTATGCGTGGGAATTAAAGCACATAAAACAGCGACTGTAGATAAAAAACTGGTTGTACCTATTTTCTGGGACTATCTTACGCACTAAACCGTAATAATTTTTGAACCTAAGTCTCACATTTAGTTCAAATTATCCGGTAAAAATAGAGGACCAATTGGCTCTCGTGGTAGATCAAAATGTTCAGGATAATCAACATCCACCAGATACAAACCTTCCGCTTTTGCAGTTGCGCCGGCTACTTTTCGATCTTTAGCTTCTAAAAGCCACTGGATCCACTCTGGTTTCTGCTCACCTTTACCTACGGCAATAAGGCTACCCGTAATATTCCTCACCATGTGGTGAACAAACGCATTCGCTTTAATATCGATCACAATGTAGTGTCCATGACGAGTCACGTTCAAGTGAATCATGTTTCTCCATGGGCTACGAGATTGACAGTGTGTTGCCCTGAACGAAGTGAAGTCATTCTCACCAAGTAAGTACTGACCCGCTTCATGCATTTTTTTCTCATCAAGATGACCATGATAATGGCTCACACCTGAATTCAAAATGCCTGGGCGTAGTGCATGGTTAAAGATAATGTAGCGATAACGGCGGGCAGTAGCCGAGAAACGAGCATGGAAATCCTCATTCACTTCTGTCGCCCAACGAACCGCAATATCTTTTGGCATGTTGGCATTCGCGCCCATTGTCCATGCCACCATTTTACGATCGACATTAGTTTCAAAGTGAACGACTTGTCCCGTACCGTGAACACCGGCATCTGTACGACCTGCGCACATAACTTCTACAGGGTGATTCGCGACAACTGAAAGAGCCTTTTCCAATTCTTCTTGGACACTTTTCACGTCTCGTTGGCGCTGCCAACCAAAGTAGTGGGTACCGTTATATTCAATACCTAAAGCAATTTTCATGTTCTTGTTCTCTTTGAAAATGGGCGAGAAGTATATACGGAAATCAGTGCTAGCCCAAATAGGATGGGGCTAAAACTTCAATAAACAATCAGCATCGACCGAGACGATGCTGTTGAAAAACCAAATGAAACGATAGCGCTCTGTATCTCCTTAAAATAAAGGGTAGCCAACGCTACCCTTTCTGATTTGTAAATTTATCGACCGTTTAACGTATCGATAAGATTTTTTGCCTCTCGACGAATATCATCGCTGCCGTCAACGATTGCCTCTTCTAGAAGCTTAATTGCCCCTTGCGAGTCACTCATCTCGATGTAGATTTTGGCCAAATCAAGCTTACCCGCAGCTTCTGCATTGCTGTCGACATCATAATTGCCAATATCACCGATAACATCAGGGAATTCGTTAAGACCCACATCCAGTTTAAGCTCTTCATCGTCTGGATTAATGACTTCTTCACCTTCTTGCTCGACTTGAGCCATTAGCTCATCAATCGTCATGTACTGCTTATCACGACTGTTGCCTGATTCGGTTAGATTGTCTTGTTCAGCCCAATTCTCTTCTTTGATTTTCGGTTCAGCTTGCTGTTCAGCCGATGCCCAAATCTCTTGTTGGTCATCAGGCACATCATTATGCATGCTCGATTGTTGTTCTGGCGCTAGGTTAAAGCCTTTCCAGTCTTCGCCGCCGACTTCAAGCATGGCGTCAATATCTAACCCTGCGCTATCAATCGAAGTTGCGTCCAATGGCTTATCGAACATGTTGTCGACAGAGTCTTGAACATCTTCAGAAAGCAACTCAGCTAATGCTGTCTCATCAAAGTCATCAAAGCCTTCTAGTGGCTCGTCTTGAACCGCTGCAGGCGTTGAGTTTGGCTCTGAAGCCGCGCTCAGTGATTGTTCTGGCTGTGCAAAACCAGCCGGTTCAGAGTCTTCAGCATTCGAGAAATCATCAGCCTGACTATAGCTCTGCGGATTTGAGAACAGATCATGCAACGCATCTTGCTCTTCGCCTTGTGGGCTGAAAGAAGTCAGTGGTGTTGGCTTCTCAGCAAACGCATCAGAGATGGCTTCATCTTCACCATATTCCGGTAAATCAAACTCATCGAACTCTACGCCTTGGGCTTCCGCCACCGGCTCGGCATTGCTTTGCTCAATATCATCTAAAACAGAGTCTGCTTTTGCGCTTTCTTCATCGTACTCCGGAAGATCAAGGTCATCGAACTCGAACTTCTCTGTGTCAGGCGCTAAGTCTTGCTCTAACTGTGCTTCATCTGGTTCACTCACCACTTCCGCTAACGCATCGTCTTCACCAAACTCTGGTAGTTCGAAGTCATCAAGCGAGAATTCTTCTTCGCTTTCTGGTTTCGCAGTTTCAACTTGTGGTGCAGCATCTAACTGAGGCTCAGCGGTAGGTTGCGATTCAACACTTGATTGAGAGTCTATAGCAGGCGTTGCTGGCTCTGTTGTTGATTCAGCATCAGCTTCCGCTAGTGCGTCTTCTTCACTAAACTCTGGTAAGTCGAAATCATCAAACGAAAACTCTTCGTCGTCTTGCGCCTGAGCTATAACTTGGGCTTCAGTTTGAGGCTCAACACTTGGTTGAGCATCAATAGCTGGCGTTACTGGTTCTGGTGTTGATTCAGCATCAGCTTCCGCTAGTGCATCTTCTTCATTAAACTCTGGCAATTCGAAGTCATCAAACGAGAATTCTTCTTCGCCTTCTTGTCCTAGAACTTCAGCTTGTTCTGCTACTTCCGCTTGTGGTGTAGCTTCAACTTTCGGTTCAGCGACAGGTGTCACTAGCTCTGGTGTTACGTCAGTTTCCGCTAATGCTTCTGGTTCAGACGCCTCATCTTCAATCAGCCAATCATCGTCTTCTGGCACACCAAATTCATTTGGAATGATCTCTGGCATGTTTGCAGCACGAACTGGCTCTGGCTCTGGCTCTGGC
>NZ_JBFRVD010000060.1:22099-56837 GCF_041474985.1 Vibrio sp. 10N.222.49.C9
CTGGCTCTGGCTCTGGCTCTGGCAAGGATTCAACGACATCTTCAAGCTGATCGCTACCTTGGATTTTCGGTTCAAAGTCAAAATCAGAGTCAATGTTCGCTGGCGACTCTACATCGTCGATGGCTTCAGCTAACCAGTCTTCAACCGTTTCTTCTTCATCTTCAGAGATATCGTTCAAAGACGATGGCGAAGCTTGCTCTTGTACGTCGGCTTCTTTCGGCTCTGGTTCTTGTTGTGCGGTTTCTTCTTTAACTCGCTCTTCAAAATCTGGTTTGTCAAAATCAGAATTCTCAGATAACAGCGAGTCGATATCCAGTTCATCATCTTCAACCGATGATGCGGTTTCTTGCGCTGATACTTCGTCGCTGTCTAAAAGAGACGCTTGCTCTGGTTCAACCGTATTGTCAATTGATGGTTCAACAGGCTCTTCTATTGCTGGCAACAAATCATTGTCATCAGAAGTCATTAACTCATCAATCAACGCTTCGTCTGTTGTTTCTAGCGAGTCATCAAGCAAAGCATCCGTTGCCGGTGCGACACCGAACAAATCATCGATAAAACCATCACGATTAAAGGCTTCATCATTTTCTGGCTTAATGTCAGAACTTTCTTGAGTCATTTCAGAATCTAACGATTCATCAGTAACGACTTCAGGTTGTGGTGTTTCACTAATGTCCAGATCTTGCTCAGGCTCACCTTCAGAGGTTAACGGAGTAAGCTCAACGTCTGAGTCCTTTTCAGGCTCCTCATTGGCGTTGTCCAAACCAAAGGCTGCGTCTAACTCTTTATCAAACGTCTTATCTTCAGATTCAAGCTCGTCTTCAATGCCACTTGTCAGTAAGTCATCAAATGGGTCTAGAGATTCTGATTTTGATGCATCCGCTAAAAGCTCATCATCTGACAATTCACTATCAAGGAAATCATCCAATAAGTCGGTACTTTCGGCGTCGAGTTCGAAATCATCCTCGTCAGAGTCACCTATTAATTCATCCAAGGTTTCCGTGCTGTCTTCTGCGATGTTGAGGTCATCATCGGTCGATAAACCAGAAAGCTCTTCAAGCTCAGACAGAGAATCAAAGCCAAGAGGTTCGCTTTCAGACTCATCATCCGAATCGTCCCCTAGCATCTCATCAAGAAGGTCTGTCGAGTTACTTAGGTCTACGTCATCGCCTGCCAGTTGCTCATCAAGCAGATCAACGCTGTCTTGAGGTTCTTCATTTACGATGGGCTTATCGAACTGAGACAGAATGTTTTCGATATCATCATCAGACGCCAAACCACTGTTTAGGTTAGTGGCAATCTCATCGTCGCTATCGAGGTTGAAAGGGTCATTCGCTTGATCGTTCTGAGCAGCAACTTGGGCAAAGATGTCATCAATATCATCATTCGCTGTCGGTGAAGCTGGCTCAGGGGACTGTTGTTCAGAGATTAGAGCATCAATATCAAAATCGTCATTGCTCAAATCAACAGGCTTAGTCTCACTTTGTTGCTCAGAGATAAGCGCATCGATGTCAAAATCATCGCTTGCTGGTGTTTCAGTGCTAGAAGGCGAATCACTTTGCTCTTCCGAAATCAGAGCATCAATATCGAAGCTGTCGTCATCTTCGTCATCAAGAGCAAACAGATCATCTAATAAAGATTGGTCTAGCTCGTTGGAACCGAGATCTTCAGTTTCAGACTCTTGAGATAGTAAAGCTTCAATGTCATCAGCAGACATTGCGTTATCATCAGAAAGATCAAAGTCGACATCATCAGTATCGACGGCGCTTTCCGCTGTTTTGTCTAGCGCACGTTCCATCTCTTCAAGGCCAAGCGCTTTCTCTTCGCCATTAACACTAATGCCGTTGCTGCTGTCTAAATCTAGATCGTCGAAGTTGGTGTCTAAATCACCGTTTTCGCCAATGCTAGCAAATGGGTCATCGTCTTCACCATCTAGATTGAAATCGAGATCAGATTCATCTAAACCAGCAAAGACATCATCCTCTTCGGCTAGCGCTTGATCGTCAAACAGCTTGTTGGCGTCATCTTCCGTACCAAACAAGTCATCATCTAAAGACAGCTCGTTAAGGTCGTCCATCTCGTCGCCCAATGTAATAGGTGCAACGGTACTTGGTTCTGGCTGGAGCGGTTGTTCTTGAGTCGTCTGCTGTTGCTCATCATTTTTAGAACGACGGCCTAACAGCATCACAACGATCAAACCAATGAGCAGACCTGGAATAATCGCAAGAGCCGCCACTAACCAACCATTCGATAACAGTTCGTCCATGACACTTGGTGCCATCTTTTCAATTTCGGCGTTCTTTCTGCGCTCTTCATCAAGCAGCTTTTCCACTTCGCTACGAATGCGGTCTTCATCACTGAGCTCTGTTTTTAGCTCATCCACTTCCGATTGAACATTCGATAACATCAAACGAAGTTGGTGATTTTTCTCTTCAAGTGACAGCAGTTCAGTTTCTGAAAGCTCTAGCTGCTTCTCTAACTTGTTCATCTCTTGGGTTGGTGCAGATTGAGCTAGAGATGATTGAGTTGGAGACAATGGCTTTTTAGCAGTTTCAGTAGTGCTTACTTGCTTAGCAGGAGTAACATTTTTTTCATCAGAACTCGGCGCTTTGGGTTTTGAAGCGACAGGCTTACTTGCAGGAGCATCAAGCTTAGCAAGATGTGAGTTCATGATGTTGATAGCTTGCTGCGTCGAGCTTGCACGTGCTTGCTCTAAAGAAGGCACGCGTAGATTGCTCGCAGGCAGCAGGCTATGGATATTCTGGTTTTCAAACGCTTGTGGGTTTAAGCGATAAATAGCCAACAGAGTTTGTTGGACTGAAACGGAGTTATCAGGGCGTAACTTTGAGGCAATAGACCACAATGTTTCTGAGCCGCGAGTTGGACCATAGAAACGTGAAGGCTCAGCGCTATTTGATTGCGCTCTTTGAAGTGGTTCTGAAAACGTAGGCGCTGATTGTATCTGGCCATTAGGCCCTACAACTCGAATGGAATCTGCACGAACAACGGAAATCTGAGTCGCAATGATAAAGGCAAAAGGCATTAACCACGGCTTGAAAATTTGAAACATAAAAGGCTCAGCTAGGTGCTTAAATTCGGAAAAGTGATGATCTATTAAATATATCGGATAAATGACGTAAAACTATAGAGATGAAAACAAAAAATGTGTTGCAGCAACAATATTCGCAGCAATTTCACACAATTTGACTAACAATATTTTTAATCGATTAAAAAAGCCCCACTAAAGAGTGAGGCTTTTTTATCAAAGCAATAAAGCTTAGAAGTAATCGCGAATCAGAACTTCAGCGATTTGAACTGCGTTTGTTGCTGCGCCTTTACGAACGTTATCAGCGACAACCCACATGTTTACGCCACTGTGATGGCTGATGTCGTTACGAATACGACCAACCATTACGTGGTCTTTACCACCTGCATCACGAACTTGAGTTGGGAAGTCTAGCGCTTGGAATACTTCAACACCTTCTGTGTTCTCTAGAAGCTGAACCACTTGCTCTGCACCGATTGGTGCGCGAGTTTCAATGTGTAGAGATTCTGCGTGACCGTAAAATACTGGTACGCGGACACAAGTCGGGTTCACTGTGATTGAAGAGTCAGCAAAGATTTTTTGAGTTTCCCAAACCATCTTCATCTCTTCACGCGTGTAGCCGTTCTCTGTAAATTCATCGATTTGAGGAATACAGTTGAAAGCGATTTGTTGTGAGAACGCTGAGTTTTCAGCTGGCATACCGTTAAGAAGCTTAGCCGTTTGACCCGCTAGCTCATCGATACCTGGCTTACCTGCACCAGACACAGATTGGTAAGTTGAAACGTTAATACGCTCAAGGCCCACTTCATCGTGAATTGGTTTTAGCGCTACTACCATTTGGATAGTCGAGCAGTTAGGGTTCGCGATGATGTTACGGTTACGGAACTCAGCAATCGCTTCAGGGTTCACTTCAGGCACAACCAGAGGAACATCGTATTCGTAACGGAAGCGTGATGTGTTATCGATGACAACCACACCTTCATCAGCCGCAATTGGAGCCCAACGCTCTGAAAGCTCGCTACCTGCAGAGAAAAACGCAATATGTACTTGAGACCAATCGAAGTCTTCTACGTTTTGTACTTGTATTGTTTTGCCGTTAAAACGGGAAGTTTTGCCTTCACTACGTTCACTTGCTAGTAAGTGCATTTCACCGACAGGGAATTTACGCTCTTTAAGTACTTCAAGAATGGTTTCACCAACCGCACCAGTCGCACCTAAAATAGCAATATTAAATTCTTGGCTCATTGTTTCTCTCTTTTATAAAGTTGGCTTTACCATAAAACCGAGTTTAGATAACGGCGTTAAATTACAAGATTCGTCGCCCGTTAACTCGACTGCACTGTACTCTCTGCGGTCCCAATATTCTTTACGCATCTTGTCAAAAGAACCCGGCGTAACGATATTGCGACGGAATAAGGCGTCGTCTTTGCGCACATCATAGATCAACTGAGTCAAATTGTGCAGTGTTGCTTCATCCCAAGCTCTATCTAATTTCATTTGAGGTACAGGCGCTGTCGGCAATAAGTCGCTTGCATACGCACGCTGTTCAGTACCTAAAAATTCACAATAACTGTTGAAGATCATCGTGGTACCACGCGCTTTACCTTCTAAACCGTAGCCCGCTACGTGAGGCGTTGCAAAAGCGAGTAACGGAAGAAGCTCAAAGTCGACTTCAGGTTCAAACTCAAACACATCAAGCACTGCAGTGAAACCATCGGCTTTTTGCAGGCGAGCTTTTAGCGCTTGGTTATCAACCACAGGACCGCGAGCTGCATTAATCAGGATTTGATCAGCACGTAAGTTGTTCAGCACTTGCTCACTGATCAAGTGATGCGTTGGATACTCACCCGTCTTAGTGATTGGCGTGTGTAATGTAATAACGTCTGATTGTTCAAGCAAAGTCTCTAACTCAGTAAATTCGCGAGTATCACCCTCTTGCTGTTTTAGAGGGTCGTTCAGCAGAACTTTGATACCAATACCTTCAAGGCACTTCGCTAAGTAGCTACCTACCTGACCACAGCCGATAATACCAACCGTTTTATCAAAAACAGAGAAGCCTTGCTGTTGCGCAAGCACCATCATCGCACTGAATGCGTACTCAGCAACACCCACCTTGTTACAGCCAGGCGCCGCAGTAAAGAAAATGCCACGCTCTTTCATCAATTCTTGGTCAACATGGTCCATACCAGCCGTCGCAGTACCGACAAACTTCAGCTTATTGGCTTTGCTGATCAATGACTCGTTTACCTTGGTAACAGAGCGAATCATCAATGCGTCTACGTCAACTAGGTCGTCAGCAGTAAGTGTGCGACCAGACTTCATTGTCACTTCCCCTAGCTGGCTAAAAAGCGCTTCAGCGTAAGGCATATTTTCGTCGATTAAGATTTTCATTTGGCGAGTACTTTTGTTGGGGTCTATCGACCTAAATGTGAATTGAAATGATTGTGCAAAATTCCACACACGGTGTCGAGTAGCAATTGGAATACATTATAAATAAAGGGCTGAATCACTGAGTCTGCACAAACAACAGGCATAAGATTCCATACCCAAATCTCAAACGGCTAAAACGAAAAATGCCCGATTGAATAAACAATCGGGCAAACATCCAGAACAAAAGGATCCTATCTCGCTCTCCAGGAGACAGAGTCTTGCGTCTGTTCAACCAGTACTAACCAAAGTCAGTACTGGTCAAGCTCTGGAAACCTTTCAATCTCTAAACCCAGATTTAAAAACTATGTTCAAAAAACACGTTTACCAACCTGCGTCTAAAAACTTTGTTCTGATGGTCATTATTACTGGGTGACCTGTGCGTGTTGAATCGGCACTAGCGCAACCCTTTAACGATTAACCTTGTCTCTGTAACTCAAGCTTAAGTTAAGCTTGGTACTTTTTGATTACTAGCGTTGCGTTCGTACCGCCGAAACCAAAACTGTTAGACATAACTGTAGTTAGCTCTTGATCACGAGCTTCAGTTACGATGTCTAGGCCAGCAGCAGCTTCGTCTAGGTTCGAAACGTTAATGCTTGGAGCGATAAAGCCGTTATCTAGCATTAGCGTTGAGTAAATAGCTTCGTGTACGCCAGCAGCACCTAGAGCGTGACCTGTCATCGCTTTAGTTGCAGAAATTGCTGGGCTGTTGCCACCAAATACTTCTTGGATAGCGCCTAGCTCTTTAACGTCGCCAACTGGGGTTGAAGTACCGTGAGTGTTCACGTAATCAACGCCATCAACGTTTTGCATCGCCATCTTCATACAACGAACCGCACCTTCACCAGAAGGAGCAACCATGTCGTAGCCATCTGAAGTTGCGCCGTAGCCTACGATTTCACCGTAGATTTTTGCGCCACGAGCAACAGCGTGCTCAAGCTCTTCGATAACTAACATGCCGCCGCCACCAGAGATAACGAAACCATCACGGTCTGCATCGTAGGTACGAGAAGCCAGCTCTGGCGTGTCGTTGTACTTAGTAGAAAGTGCGCCCATTGCGTCGAACATCATAGTCAGAGACCAATCCAGTTCTTCACCGCCACCAGCGAATACAACGTCTTGCTTACCAAGTTGGATAAGCTCCATTGCGTGACCAATACAGTGTGCAGATGTCGCACATGCAGAGCTCATAGAGTAGTTCACACCACGGATTTTGAAAGGAGTTGCTAGACAAGCAGAAACCGTAGAAGCCATTGTACGTGGAACCATGTATGGACCAACGCGCTTCACGCCTTTCTCACGGATGATGTCTACCGCGTTTACTTGGTTTAGAGATGAAGCACCACCTGAACCCGCAACGATACCCGTGCGGTCATTAGATACTTGATCTTCAGTTAAGCCAGAATCAGCAATTGCTTGCTCCATTGAAAGATAAGCGAATGCCGCTGCATCACCCATAAAGCGCATTTTTTTGCGATCGATATGGTCAGCAGGGTTCATTTTTAGGTTACCCCATACTTGAGAGCGCAAGCCATTTTCCTTGAACTGCTCTGAAGCGGTAATACCAGATTTACCCTCTTTCAGTGATGCTAAAACTTCTTCGACGTTGTTACCGATACTTGAAACAATACCCATACCGGTGATTACGACTCGTTTCATGTGACATTCCTATAATTCTAAATTCAGCTAGATGATAACTAAGAAGCCTAACAAAAGTGGTCAGCTTTCCTAGAAATTCGTACAATCCCTACCAACATATCGCTTCAAATCACAAAATGATAGATTTTATGACTTCAATTACTAATGCAGAACTGGAATGGAATGAGTCTGGCACGCCAGTTTCAGACCAATTTGACGACGTTTACTTCTCCAATGTTAACGGTTTAGAAGAAACTCGCTACGTCTTTTTAAAGCAAAACCACCTTCCAGAGCGTTGGCTTGAACATGAACAACGCCGCTTTGTGATTGCTGAAACCGGCTTTGGCACAGGTTTGAACTTTCTTGCAGTTTGGCAATGGTTCGATGCTTTTCTTAAAGATAACCCACAAGCGATGACCAAAGAGTTACATTTCATCAGTTTTGAAAAATATCCTTTAAATAAAGAGGATCTCATCAAAGCACACCAATCGTGGCCAGAATTAGCCGAGTATGCGACGCAACTCCAAGAACACTACCCTATTGCTCTACCTGAATGTCACCGCATTGTGCTGGGCGACGGTGCAATCACGCTTGATTTGTGGTTTGGCGATATTAAAGATTGCATGCCCAACGTACCAACCCCGCGTGAAGGTTTGGTTGATGCTTGGTTCTTAGACGGTTTTGCTCCGAGCAAGAACCCAGAGATGTGGAATCAAAACCTATTCAACGGCATGGCTAAGCTCGCTAAGCAAGATTGTAGCTGCGCCACCTTCACCGCTGCTGGCTTTGTTCGCCGTGGCTTAATTGAAGCTGGCTTTGAAATGAAAAAGGTCAAAGGCTTTGGTACTAAGCGAGAAATGATCGCCGGCCGACTTGGCGAAAAGCACGCTCACACCAACATCAAACCTTGGTATGGCCTCGCTCAACACACTGAATCCCAAGACATTGCGATCATTGGTGGTGGTGTCGCCAGTGCTGCATTAGCCAAAACGCTAAGCCGTCGTCGTAAAAACATCACCCTTTATTGTGAACATCCACAAGCTGCGGGCAATGCCTCAGGTAACAACCAAGGTGCGATTTACCCGCTATTAAGCGAAGCGACTTCGAACGTGTCTCGCGTGTTTGGCCCGGGATTACTGTTTGCTCGTCAATTTATTAATCAAGCGGCTCAGTCTATTCAATTTGATCACAGCTGGTGTGGCGTGAACATCTTGATGTGGGATCAAGGCTCCACTAAAAAGCTCAACCGCATGTTGGAAGGCAACTTCCACACCGACCTGATTCAGCGTTTATCGCCAGAGCAAGCCAACGAAAAGATTGGCTTACCCGTCGATAAAGAGAGTGTTTACTTTCCGCTGGGTGGTTGGTTAAGCCCTCTTCAACTGACTCAAGGCTTGATTGGCAAGCTAGAAGAGAGCAACCAAGTGAGCGCACACTATCAACATCAAGTAACGCAACTTGAGTGGCTCGAAGCTGAAAAACAATGGTTACTGACGATTGAGGCACCTCAAGGTGAGATTCAAACTAAGCACGACCAAGTAGTTGTCGCAAACGGACACAAGTTCACTCAGTTTGAACAAACTCAGCCAGTACCACTGACTCCGGTTAAAGGCCAAGTGAGCCATATTCCGACCACGGAAAATCTCAGCCAGCTAAAAACCGTGTTGTGCTTTGATGGCTATTTGACGCCACAGAACCCCAACAATGGTCATCACTGTATTGGTGCGAACTACGACAAAACCAATATCGACCAAGAATTTGATATTGAGGTTCAGCAGCACAATGGCGAGCGCCTACATGGGTCACTACCAGACCAAGCATGGACAAAAGATGTCGATACCAGTGACAACTTAGCGCGCCAAGGTATCCGAAGCGTAAGCCGTGACCACCTTCCGTTTGTCGGAAACGTTGGTGACTTTGAAGCCATTAAGGAGCAGTACCAAGATCTCCACAACTTCAACCCGCAGCGTGACTCGGTTGAGGATGTAGAAACGGTAACAAGCTTCCCTAACCTTTATTGCTTTATCGGACTGGGTTCACGTGGTTTGAGCTCTGCACCATTATTGGCTGAAGTATTAGCATCACAGATCTGTGGCGATCCGCTGCCCTTGCCTGTTGATGTGCTTGAAGCGATTCACCCAAGTCGAATGTGGGTACGCAGACTGCGTAAAGGTAAGGCATTAACGGCTGGATGGGTTGCTGACAAGCATTCTAAATCAAAGCCGTAGTTTCTAGTTCAGCTATTTTGAACATCTGAAATTTCTGAATATCTGAAACTAATAAGTTAAAAGCTAAAAAGCCCGAGTTCATTGTGTCGCTCGGGCTTTTTGTTATTCGTGTTGCTCTAAACTGATGTTCTAAACGAAGCTGTATTTACAGCTTAGCAACCGCGTCTTTAATCTGTAGAACGATCTCTTCGTTGCTGATAGAACCAGATTCAAAATCAAAGTTATCGTAGAAGCTTGGTACTGAAACTGACGCTTGCACGTTTCCACCGAAGTAAGGTGCAGAACCTGTCGCTGCGCCAAGTACCGTTTGTGCGCCGCCAGGGCCTGGTGAAGTCGCTAGGTAAACCGCCGGCTTCTCGCCAAATACTGAACGCTCAATGCGTGTCGCCCAATCAAATAGGTTTTTATACGCAGCTGGGTAGTGACCATTGTGTTCTGCGAACGAGATAACAAACGCATCAGCTTCAGCTAGGTCGCGCAAGAATGCTTGAGCGCCTTCCGCTTGGCCAATCTCTTTTTCAGTGTCTTCACTGAACATAGGAACATTGTAATCGTTGATGTCTAGGACTTTAACTTCAGCACCTTCAATCAAGTTTGCTGCGTAAGTTGCTAGTGTTTTGTTGATTGAGGTAGAACTTGTGCTTGCGCCAAATGCGATAACTTTCATGATGTGACCTTTCTGTAATTCCGTTAAGTGGGATTAGAATAACGTAGTAAGAAAATGTAACCATCACAAGAAATGAACGGACTCATTCAAAAATTTCGAACGAGTCTCAAATAAACCAGTTCGCTCAGCAAAATGGGAAAGGAAGGGACTGAGCGGATAGTATTAATACATCGAGATTAAGCTTGGTTTTGTAGCTCAACCCAAAGGTCATTAACGATAGTGCGGTCTGCTGGTGTTAGTTCAGAGCGAGCGTCGTCTAGGCTCTGTTCAATACGAGCTTTTACTTCAGCCACATCTTCAATGCCTTCTTCTTCACATGAAGCCACTGAAAGAGAAATATGACCACGTAAGTAACCACCAGCAAACAGTTCATCGTCTGATGCGTTTTCAATGCGAGCATCAATTACTTCAAGTAGTTTTTCTTCAAATTCGATAATCATAATATTCTCTTATTTCACAATAAATTGGCTAGCACATAAAGGTTCTACATCGTAGAAGCTGCGTAATGCTTCAGAGAGCATTTTCACGCGAGGCGGAAAGCCTACTTCAAAGATACCCATAACTTCGCTATGTACTTTATTCATAAAGGCCAAACGATCTGGCTCAAAATCGCCGTGTAGATTGTCACAGCTGACATTAAAAGGAAAGCCTGCGCTCATCGCAATGATCCATTCATACGCTTGTGGGCGAATTTCTACTTTTTCAAACTCAGCTTGAACCGATTCCGTTCGACCGTCAGGTTCATACCAATAGCCAAAATCTTCCAGTAAACGACGCTCAGGCCCAGCAACGCACCAGTGTGCGATCTCATGGAGTGCAGAGGCGTAAAAGCCACGTGCGAACACGATTCGATGGTGTGGGATAGTATCATCAGCAGGCAAATAGATCGGCTCATCAGCCCCTAGCTCTAGTTTGGTATTAAAGCTTTCAAAAAAGGTCTGATTGAAGATATCGATAATGTCTGAGTATTGGTGTGTCATAAAATCAAATTTAAGTAAAAATAACTGGGGCATTTTGCTTTTTTTTAAGCGCTCGGTAAAGCCCTATCAAGCGTAATGACATCGGGTTCGCCATTATACTTTGCAGTGACAATCGATTGCCATTCCCAGATTACACTACTTTGAGGTAAATGATTAGTTTAGCTAATCTGAAAAGGCCATTCACGGTACAAATATTCATTCGTCAATCAGCATTTTTACTACTACACTCGCGCTTCATTTTTATATCCCTATGGCCTATAAGACTCCAATTTATAGACCTATATTATAGAGCTACAGCAATGCTACTAAGTGTTTTGTATATCATTGGCATCACGGCAGAAGCCATGACCGGCGCTCTCAGTGCTGGCAAACAAAAAATGGATTGGTTTGGTGTAATGTTGGTTGCGAGTGCAACGGCAATTGGCGGCGGTACAGTACGCGATATCTTACTTGGTCATTACCCTTTAGGTTGGGTTGAAAACCCGCAGTATCTAGCGATCACCTGTATCGCCGGTGTTATCACAACAGGACTGGCTAAATGGGTAATCAAGCTAAAGGGCTTGTTCATTCGTTTAGATGCTCTAGGGCTTATCGTGTTCAGTATCATTGGCACTAAGGTAGCGATGACTATGGGTCTTCACCCAATGATCTGCATGGTGTCTGCCTTGGTAACTGGCGTGTTTGGTGGTTTGCTGCGCGATCTTATCTGTCGTCAAACACCGTTAGTGTTGCATGAAGAGCTATACGCGTCTGTCGCACTTGTCGCTTCAGGTTTGTACCTAGGTTTGCTTGAGCTTGGCATCAACGACGTCACGGCGACAATTGTGACGCTTGTAGTTGGTTACTTGCTGCGCATGGCGGCTGTAAGATTCAAATGGAGTTTGCCTTCGTTCCAGCTTGATCCTGAAAGTTCAGTGCATTAATGGATTAAGAGCCTTAAGCTGCTAGCTGTCTTTAATGACGATAGTCGCTAACCGGACGAATAATCCTGCTAATGTGAAAAAGGGTTACTTCATTACGAAGCAACCCTTTTTGTTTCTATCAAATCAGTTTCAAATCTGTTCTGAATAAAACGAAGCAGAACTAGATTTTTGGCGTTTCAGTTGTCACACCAAAGTTTTGACCACGGTGACGTAGCAAGTGATCAAGCAACACGATAGCCAGCATCGCTTCAGCAATAGGTACCGCACGGATACCCACACATGGATCGTGACGACCTTTAGTGATTAGCTGCGTTGCTTCACCATCTTTCGTGATTGTGTCACCAGGTACAGTGATGCTTGATGTTGGTTTAAGCGCAATGCTTGCCACAATATCTTGACCAGTAGAGATACCACCTAAGATACCGCCAGCATGATTGCTGCTGAAACCTTCTGGAGTTAATGGGTCACGGTGTTCACTACCGCGTTGATTAACAACATCGAAGCCATCACCAATCTCAACACCTTTCACAGCGTTAATGCTCATTAGAGCGTGCGCGATGTCAGCATCTAGACGATCAAAGATTGGCTCACCAAGGCCTACTGGCACTTTAGTCGCAACCACTTGAATCTTCGCACCGATCGAGTTGCCTTCTTTTAGCAAGTCACGAATCAGTTGATCAAATTCTGGTACTTTGTCGGCATCTGGACAGAAGAAAGCGTTGTTTTCAATCTCGTTCCAATCCACTTTATCAATTGAGATATCACCCATTTGAGAAAGGTAAGCTTGGATTTCAACACCAAATTCTTGTTTTAGGTATTTCTTCGCAATTGCACCTGCAGCAACACGCATTGCAGTTTCACGAGCTGAAGAACGACCACCACCTCGGTAATCACGCACACCGTACTTTTGATGGTACGTATAGTCAGCGTGGCCAGGGCGGAACTTGTCTTTAATTTCGGAATAGTCTTTAGAGCGTTGGTCTGTATTTTCAATCAATAGACCAATAGAAGTACCCGTAGTTTGGCCTTCAAATACACCTGATAAGATTTTCACTTCATCCGCTTCACGACGAGCCGTTGTATAGCGAGAAGTACCAGGGCGACGACGATCCAAATCTCTTTGAAGGTCTGCTTCGGTAATTTCTAATCCTGGTGGGCACCCATCTACGATACATCCTAGTGCGATACCGTGACTTTCTCCGAACGTGGTCACGCGGAAATGTTGTCCGATACTGTTTCCTGCCATTACTTCCTCTAAATCAGCTATTGAGCAGAAGGTTTGATTCCTAAACCGACTGGCTAATAGCTTTACTTGTCTATTCTTCGTGAATTCATAGTGGCTTTATTACCAAATGATGTAAACCCCAAAAAACGAACAATTTTAACTTTCTATTACATAAGCCGAATGAAACGAATAACAGAAGAAAATGAGTCGCGCTTGAAAAGAAGTGTTTTATGATGTGTAAAATGCAAAAAACCCGACAACTCGGAGAGTTATCGGGTTTCTTTAAATAATGGCACGCCCTGAAGGATTCGAACCTTCGACCACCTCCTTAGAAGGGAGGTGCTCTATCCAGCTGAGCTAAGGGCGCGCTACAGGAACGAATTATACGAATTCGAATCAGTAAAGCAACGGCTTTATGTAACATTCTGATCTAAGTGGGTAAAAAAAGGCCAACAAACATATAAGTGTTGGAAAATAGACCAAAGCAAACGTTTGCTTGATGGTAATCAAAAAGATTTTCTGGAATAATGCGCCAAAAACATCAGCCACTAACTTGAATATCAATACTAAGGAAATTCATGACTGCTCAAAATATTGATGGAAAGCTAATTTCTCAAACGGTTCGCTCCGAAGTTGCTGCACGTGTAAAAGCTCGTACTGAAGCTGGATTACGCGCTCCGGGCCTAGCGGTTGTTTTAGTGGGTGAAGACCCTGCTTCTCAGGTTTACGTTGGAAGTAAGCGTAAAGCGTGTGAAGAAGTTGGCTTTGTATCTAAATCTTACGACTTGCCAGCCACTGCGACAGAAGACGAATTGTTAACACTGGTAGACCAACTGAACGACGATCCAGAGATCGACGGTATTCTTGTTCAACTGCCTCTACCAGCAGGCATTGATAGCACTCACGTCCTTGAGCGTATCACGCCAGAAAAAGACGTTGATGGCTTCCACCCTTACAATGTCGGCCGTTTGGCTCAGCGCATGCCTAAGCTTCGCTCTTGTACGCCAAAAGGCATCATCACGCTGCTTGACCGTTACAACATCGACTTACGTGGTAAACACGCGGTTGTGGTTGGCGCATCAAACATTGTAGGTCGCCCAATGACGCTAGAACTTCTTCTAGCAGGTTGTACGACGACAACATGTCACCGCTTCACCAAAGACCTTGAAGGTCACGTGCGTCAAGCAGACGTGGTTGTAGTTGCCGTTGGTAAACCTAACTTCATTCCTGGCGCTTGGATTAAGAAAGGCGCTGTTGTGGTCGATGTTGGTATCAACCGTTTAGAATCTGGCAAACTAGTGGGCGACGTTGAATACGACGTAGCGAAAGAAAGCGCAAGCTTCATCACACCTGTGCCGGGTGGTGTTGGCCCAATGACGGTTGCGAGCCTAATCGAGAACACCATGATCGCTTGCGAGCAATTTCACTCGAAGTAGTCCGCAGCGCATATAAATAAAATTAGAAAGCCGCAACGTGATGAACGTTGCGGCTTTTTTGATGCTTTGGTACTTAGCTATTCGTTTTTACAACGGGGTGACTCGCTTTTGATGAAGTGCTCGTTGCTACTTATCTGGAGTCTCGACTTTTTCCGTCTGTTCAGAAGGCGGTAATAAACTAATAAGCTCACACTCCGTTGATATGAGTTTTTCCAACTCAGATCCTTGTGTAATTAAACGGAAATCACCGCCATTAATCACCCCAAGAGGAATGGCTTTAGGATACAAAGCGTTAAACTCTTTTAAATCAAATGCCTCGGTCAAACCTGTACTTTTAATTTGGCTACCCTGAGCCATCAACGAGTTAAGCTTAGAATAGGTGATCCCTTCCGAAAACAGACTTCTATTGCCATCGCGGCTCACTTGGTGCCTTTCATGTTTATTCTCTGAGGATTCAAGCTCAAACACCTTATTCTCACCAAACTCGTCTTGATAGTGCATGCTAACTAACGGGTTGGTTTGACGATAAGGCGACACGATCATCGCACGCCCTATTCCATCCAATTCCAGATTATTTTCAGCGTGGCTCGAAGCTGGGTTACCAAAATAAACATTCAAGTTTTCCATGCGCGCTAAGCGAATGCTTTCCCAGTTGGTATCGGCAAGCACACTGTTGATGTTGTGTGTCGCCAACACTTTGGCAAACTGGCGTGAAAACTGAGTCGCACCAAAGAAGATAACGCCTTGCGCTTTCTCTTGAGTGACCCCTAGCCTTCTCGCCCACCAACTCGCGGTAAGGCTCTGAATCACAACCGTACCGATGATGACCAAGAACACCATTGGCACCAGTAAATCTGCGCCTTCAATTAATTGCTTCTCTTGAAGTTTGATTGCAAACAGAGAAGAAACCGCGGCTGCAACGATCCCGCGCGGTGCCATCCAGCTCAAAAACCATTTATCCGCAGAGGTAAGATCCGTGCCGATCCCGCTGATCCACACACTCAAAGGACGCGCCACCAGCATCACTACCGCTAACAAGCCAACCCCACCCCAACCTATCGAGAGGAAGGTTCCGGAGTCGAGCCTGCTCGCTAACAGAATAAACAACGCAGAAATAAGTAACACGGTCAGGGTTTCTTTGAATTCGATGATGTCTTCGATATCCAAGCCCTTCACGTTGGCAAGCCAGATCCCCATGATGGTCACGGTTAATAAACCCGATTCTTCACTCAGATCATTAGAAAACGAGAACGCCGCCAACATTAGCGTCAGCACAGCCACATTACGTAAATAGTGCGGTACCCAATGCCCTTGCAGCATCTTGGCAATCAAATGGCCACCGATGATCCCTAAGCCTAAACCTATGACTAACGTCAGGCCCAGAGCTGACAGAACGTGTCCGGTAGGGTCGGCAGAAGAAACAATGTACTCGTAGACGAGAACCGCAAACAGAGCGCCAATCGGATCAATTACTATCCCTTCCCATCGCAAAATGCTGCCAAGAGAAGCTTTGGGCTGAATACTACGCAGCATAGGCACAATCACTGTCGGGCCCGTCACCACTACCAAGGCTCCGAATAGCGCCGCTAATGGCCAATTAAAGTTAACAAAGTAATAAGCACCGACCACGATACACGCCCATGTAATCAGCATGCCGACACTCACTAGATGAGTCACCATGCGACCATGGCCTCTGATCTCCTTGAAATTAAGCGTCAATGCGCCTTCAAACAGAATGATGGCAACACCTAATGAAATCAGCGGAAATAGCACTTCGCCAAAAATGGCATCTGGGTTAAGGACATTTAAACCGGGGCCCAATAGCAGGCCGACAATGAGAAGAGGGAGAATAGCGGGAAGACGCAAACGCCAGCCCAGAAGCTGACAGGCTAAAGACAAGAGTCCAATTAGCGCCAAAGAAGAAGTAATCGACAAATCCATTTATGCCCCTAAATAATTTGTGCCACACCCTGTGATACAAACCTATTTGCTAAAACAAGAAAGCCTACGTCATTAAACTATAGGCTCTCTTTTTCGTGCTGACCGAATATTATTGTGATTAATCAGTCACTTTACTATAGGGGAAATAAAGTGACTGACTCATCCACTCGGTGCTTAATGATTAAACTAGGTACTTACAGTGAAAGTACCACGCCAGCAATCGCGGCACTCATTAGGTTAGCAAACACACCTGCACAAATCGCTTTAAAGCCGTATTGTGAGATGAAAGAGCGACGCTCTGGTACCAAGCTACCTAAGCCACCGATAAGAATCGCCATGGTAGAGATGTTAGCAAAGCCACATAGAGCGAAAGTTACGATCGCTTGCGAGTGCTCACTTAGCGCCTCTTTAGCATCCATTAGTTGGATGAAAGCCACGAACTCGTTCACGACAATCTTGTTACCGATCAATGAGCCCGCAACCACAGCCTCAGACCACGGCACACCGATCAGCCATGCAACGGGTGCGAACACATAACCTAGTAGAAGTTCGAAGCTTAGGTTTACGCCAAACCAACCACCAACAATACCTAGCAAGCCATTCAGCATTGCAATCACACTGATAAAGGCAAGTAGTGTCGCCCCCACCGCAACGGCAATACGAAGTCCAGACATAGCCCCATCTGCCATTGCCTCAACTACGTTTGTTGCTCGTGGAATTTCAACGTCAGACTCAATATTTTCTTGAGCGTCATCTGCGCTACCTGGTACTAAGATCTTAGCCATCAATAGGCCAGCAGGTGCAGACATAAATGCAGCTGCGATCAGGTAATTTAGATCAACGCCAAGCGATGCGTAACCCACTAGCGTACCACCAGCGACAGAAGCCAAACCACACACCATCACAGCAAACAGTTGTGAATCCGTCATGTGCTTCAAGTAAGGCTTAACCACCAATGGAGCTTCAATCATGCCAACGAAAATGTTTGCAGTCGCAGACAGTGACTCCGCACGACCTGTGCCCAAAAACTTTTGTAGTGCGCCACCGATAAGGTTGATCACCTTTGGCATAAAGCCGATGTGGTACAAACCAGAGATCAGTGCAGAGAAAAAGATAATGATGCCTAGAACGTTAATCGCGAAAACAAATCCGTTATTCGTTAGGCCACCAAATAGGAAGTTAATCCCCTCTTGACCGTAGTTGATCAAGCTAGATACCGCACCTGTGGCTGCATTCAACGCTTCTTTACCCATTGGTACATACAGAACCAACAGCGCGAATGAGATTTGTAATAAGAAAGCCAAAGAGACTGTTCTTAGTGGAATATTTTTTCTGTCCGTAGATAGTAACCAAGCGGCAACTAAAATAGTGATAATTCCAAGTAGCGAAGCCATGTGCGTCAACCTAAAAGTTGTAGGTAGGAAAGGCGACGCATTCTATAGAGGAAATCGTTTGCGGCAAGCTGAGGTTGTTAATGTGATGTTGGGGTAATCACGATTTAACTATGAGTATAATTAAGTTATTGAATTTTAATAATTAACTTTGATTAAAAAGCGTACTTTTTCCATATGGAAATTATATTTATAGATTAGGAAACAGTTAGCGATGCAGTTCAACGCAAGTTTTGAGGTTTTTGTCCCAATACGTCGGCGACCCGATATGATCTTTAATGAACTCAATCACTGCCGAAAGCTTCTTCGGCATATTCTTTCGGCTCGGGTAAACGGCATAGAATGGCATTAATTGACTCGCTCTCCATTCCGGCAAAACTTGGATTAATTTGCCCGTTCTAAACTCTTCTTTTACTAAGTAAGTTGCTAAGTAAGCCACACCCCACCCTGATACGGCTGCGTCTCGCACGGCCTCAGCTAGATCCACCGAGTAATCACCCGCTACTTTAACGCTAAGGTTCTCTTGGCCATTATCAAATGCCCACGAGGTGTAATCTCGTTCACGGCTGCGATAGATAAGACAGTTATGGTCAATCAGATCAGAAGGCACATGTGGCGTCCCGGCCTTAATCAAATAGTCCGGTGATGCAGCCACCACAAACTGGCTGTCAGCCAATCGCTGAGCAATATAACCTTCTGGCAGATCTTCGTTGTTGGTGATCCATAGGTCCAGTCGCTCTTCAATCATATCCACCTTGTAGTCAAACAAGTGAACCTCGATTCTCAGCTGAGGATAAAGTTGTCTGAGCTGATCAATCGCAGGAATGATATGTAAAGTGCCAAATGACTGTGACAACCCAACACGCAATATTCCAGAGATGTCATCACGCTGGCTGTCCATATCCATTTGAGCGGCTTTTACCGTGTTAAACAGTTGCTCACAGTGCTGATAGAACACTTCCCCTGCTTCGGTCAGCGTTAAGCTACGTGTGGTGCGTTGTACCAACTTGATACCAATAGAGTCTTCAAGCAAAGCAACTTGCTTACTAATGTGAGACACCGAAACGTTCAAGCTTTTTGCAGCACTGGTAAAGCCTTCGTGCTTGATCAGCGCATGGAATATCACCATCTGTGCAGCTCTATCTGTTAGCACAAGATCACCTTATTAAATCTCTGAAATATAAAATCAAAAAGGACTCCGAAGAGTCCTTTAGTTCGTTCTGCCTATGGTAGGCCAAATGCTATTCAAAGCGACTTAGGTCTGTTAATCAAACTTAATTCTGTCGGCTAGATGGCTTACTGCCAAAGCAAAGTAGTAAGAACGATTCCACTTCATTAACACATTGTAGTTGTTGTAAATGAGGTACGAACGTCCGGTTTCATCATCCGGCATTATCAACCAAGCTTTAATGTCTTCATCAAGCGTTGGCAGTGGGCGATCGTCATAGCGTTTAATACCGAGTTCAGACCACTCTTTTAAGTATTTCGCTTTGTCTTCGTCTCGACCTTGTAAATCGATCGACACATTTGACGGAACATGAACCTGACGACCCCAAGTATATTTGTCATCCCACCCTGATTGGCTGAGATAATTGGCCGCCGAAGCAAATACGTCTTCTTCAGTGCCCCAAATGTCTTTCTTGCCATCACCACTGCCATCAGCGGCGTAAGCTAAGAATGAGCTTGGCATAAACTGAGGTTGACCCATCGCACCAGCCCAAGAGCCTTTCATCTCTTTTGGTGCAATATGGCCTTGATCAAGAATCTTCAATGCCGCCATCGCTTCGCTACGGAAGAAAGCTTCTCGGCGTCCTTCATAAGCCATGGTAGTTAGGGCGTCGATAACGCTGTAATTGCCCGTGAACTTACCAAAATTACTCTCAACGCCCCATAGCGCGACAATGAATCTTGGTTGAACACCATATTCATCACCAATACGCTTTAACGCGGTGTAATGCTCCTTGTAGAGTGACCTTGCTTGCTTCACTTTCCAATCTGGAACCGCTCGTGGAATGTATTCATCCAGAGTCAGTTTTTTCTCAGGTTGGTTTTTGTCGGCTTTTACCGCTCTTGGCTTAAACGTTACACCATCAAAGGCTTCATCAATGATCGCTTCAGAGATGCCTTCTTCACGGCCTTGTTGTTTTAGTTTTTCTACATATTGCTCGAAGCTCAGTTCTTCAGCTTGTACTGAACTTATGGTCAGGCTATTACCCAATAGTAATGCCGACACAGCCAATATGGTTTTCGAAAATTTACTCAACGATCACTCCTCCTTGAATTGAGGTGGCTATCACTCTTCGTCTTGAGATTTCTGTTGAGCTTTACGCTCTTTATGAAGCTCAAGTTCGTTAACTGGTGGTGGCGGAACCTGTAAAAAGAAACCATCGGTATTCAGTGATTCTTTCACTTTTTCGATGTTTACTTGAGCCAGTTTACGGCCATCCATTTTAATTACCATTACAAAACTAGGTTTACCAAACATTTGCATCAATGCGTCAGGAACTTGTGAAAAATCATCCTTCTTAGGGATATAAAGGTATGTTCCTTCTTTCTTTGAGCTTTTATATATAGAACACAGCATGACAAACCTTTTAATTGATTATGACTACAAAACTCTCACTTGCGAGATCAATAGTTTATGTTAGGGAAATATTGGGAACAAAACGTCCATTTGACAACAAGATTACTTGCTGTGCTTGGTTTGGGAATATAACATGATAAACCTAGTTTCAGGCAATGCCCTTTATTTTATTGATAAAGAAATTGTACCAATCCGCTATTGAGGTCCTGTAGTTTTTCGATGTCTAGTAACCCAGATCTAAAAGGTAGCAGCTTTACGCTATCTGTTTTGCACTTATCCGATGATCAAGTCGAAAATGCAGTCTCTTTTCTTCAAGAGAAAGTAGACCAAGCACCTACGTTTTTCGCTGCCGCACCTGTTGTTATCAACATCAGTAAAGTCGCGGGCGATATCGATTTTGTGCAACTTAAAAATGGTATATCTCAAGCGGGCATGATCCCGGTTGGTGTGGCTGGCTGTTCTGATAAGCGAATGCAAAACCTCGCTAAAGAAGCCGGTTTTGCGGTGATGACGGCAAGCAAGTCGCCGTCTCAAGCTCCAGCGAAAATGGCACCAATCAAGGTGATTAGAACCCCTATTCGTTCTGGTCAGCAGGTTTATGCGAAAGATGGCGATCTATTGATACTCAGCCATGTGAGTGCAGGCGCGGAAGTGATTGCCGATGGCAGCATCCATATTCATGGCACTTTACGCGGCCGTGCGATTGCAGGTGCAAGTGGTCAAACTGAAGCAAAAATAATTTGTAATGACTTACAAGCCGAGCTGGTTTCCATTGCTGGAAATTACTGGCTCAGCGATCAAATTGAAAGCGAGTACTGGCAGAAGAAAACCATGTTCAGTATGGCAAACGATGTATTACACGTTGATGTCCTCGCAATATAAGAGAAATAAAAGGAAAACAGAATGGCACGCATTATCGTTGTAACGTCAGGTAAAGGCGGGGTAGGCAAAACGACCTCCAGTGCAGCTATTGCCTCGGGTCTGGCTTTAAAAGGAAAGAAAACCGCAGTTATCGACTTTGATATCGGTCTGCGTAACCTAGATTTAATCATGGGTTGTGAGCGTCGTGTTGTGTACGACTTCGTTAATGTTATCAATGGTGAAGCGACGCTGAACCAAGCGATGATCAAAGACAAGCGCACAGAGAACCTGTTCATTCTTCCTGCTTCTCAAACTCGTGATAAAGACGCACTAACAAAAGATGGTGTTCGTCGTGTATTTGATGAACTGGATGAAATGGGCTTTGATTTCATCATCTGTGATTCTCCTGCGGGTATCGAACAAGGCGCTCTTATGGCGTTGTACTTCGCTGATGAAGCGATTGTAACCACCAACCCAGAAGTCTCTTCAGTACGCGATTCAGACCGTATTCTAGGTATTCTTGACTCTAAATCTCGTCGTTCTGAAGACGGCTTAGAGCCAGTGAAAACACACCTTCTATTGACTCGCTACAACCCAGCACGTGTAACTCAAGGTGAGATGCTCAGTGTTGAAGACGTTGAAGAAATCCTGCACATCTCTCTACTGGGTGTAATTCCAGAGAGCCAAGCGGTACTGAACGCATCGAACAAGGGTGTTCCAGTTATCTTTGACGAAGCAACCGACGCAGGTATGGCTTACAATGATACTGTAGAGCGACTACTGGGTAGCCAAGTTGACTTCCGCTTCTTAACGGAACAGAAGAAAGGCATCTTCAAACGACTGTTCGGGGGCTAATGCACAATGTCATTATTAGAGTTTTTTAGACCACAGAAAAAGACAACCGCAAACCTAGCCAAAGAACGTTTGCAGATCATTGTTGCCGAACGACGCAGCCATGACGACCCAGCGCCGTCTTACCTGCCGCAACTAAAAGAAGACATCTTGAAGTGTATTGCCAAGTACGTTGAGGTCGATCCATCAATGGTTGATCTGACTTTTGAACACAAAGATGACGACATCTCAGTGTTAGAGTTGAATGTTAAGCTTCCAGAAGAAGATCGATAATCTTTCTGAACAAGATTGGCAGGTAATACACTTGCTTGTATTGATTGAATAAAAAAGAGAGCCTAGGCTCTCTTTTTTGTATGTGCAGTTTATAACTGTAACTAAGTTAGGCTTTAAAGCAGCAAGCGGTTATTTGATCGCTTTACTCAGCTTTTCGCCAACTACATCTAAACGCCAGCCTTGCATAACATCAGGCAGCTTTTCTGGGTTACGATCGTGCTTCCACACCCAGCTTAACATTTGGTTAAGTTGCTTCTTCGATGCCAAGAATTCCGTCGCCAAACCACTGTGTTGTGATGCTGTTTTCACTTCATCTTTCAGCACTTTGAACAGTTGCTTGTAGCCAGGGAAGTCCATTAGACGTTCTACTGGTGCTGGGTACTCTTCTTCTGGTGTATGTTCCGCTAACTTTACGATTGAGCTGATCTTCGCACCATGGCGACGCACAGAGCGGTAATCAAAACCCTCTTGCTCCATGTGCTTGGGATCTTTCATCGCAAAACGCGCCACAGCCCATAGGTCTTGTTCTTTGAAGACAAAGTTCAGCGCTAAATCGCGCTTGATTGCTTCTTTTAGACGCCAAGTTGCTAGAGGTCGTAAGATCGCTAATTGCTTAGGTTTAAGCTGCCACGCCCCTTTAATATCAAGGTAGGCTGTATCTGGGTTTACTTTACGAATGCGCTTGGCAACTTGTAAATCAGACTCTTGCTGAGCCGCTTCCCACCAGCCAGCTTCCATCACTTTTTCTAGAAGCTTGTTGTACATTGGCATTAGGTAATGCACGTCTGCCGCTGCGTAGTCCAATTGCTTTTGAGAAAGCGGACGCGCTAGCCAGTCTGTGCGAGATTCACTCTTATCGAGATCGACACCGACAAACTCTGAAACCAGAGCAGCAAAGCCCGTTGATAAACCATGACCTAAGAAGGCTGCCATGATCTGCGTATCAACCATTGGTGTTGGTGTACAGCCAAATGCGTTCTGGAACACTTCCAAATCTTCACCGCACGCGTGCAGCACTTTCAATACTGATGCGTCTTTCAACAAGGTAACGAACGGTGTCATGTCATCAAGAGCAATAGGGTCAATCAGTGACAGCGTTTCACCATCAAATAACTGAATCAAGCCTAATTGAGGGTAATAGGTTCTAGTACGAACGAACTCCGTATCAAGCATAACGACATCGGCTTCACGTGCTTGTTGGCAAACTCGCTCAAGGTCTTTCAATTGGGTAATGATTTGATAATCCACAAAAACTCTCACAGGTTTCTATTTGATCGCCGGATACAAAAATGCCGACATTAACTGTCGGCATTCTAACACCATTTTTCAGCGCTCGCTTAGATTAAGCGCCTCAATGGTTTTGGTGCAGTACTTTCGCGCAAACGGGCTAATTATTCGCTAGCGCGTTTCGCAAGTTCTGCATCGTTTTCTTCACGCAGTACGCGGCGTAAGATCTTACCTACGTTAGTCTTTGGAAGATCATCTCTGAACTCGACTAATTTAGGGATTTTGTAACCCGTTAAGTGCTCACGACAGTGCGCGATAATGTCTTCTTTGGTCAGGCTAGGGTCACGCTTCACAACGTAGATCTTAACCAATTCACCAGACACTTCATGAGGTTGACCGATAGCTGCTACTTCAAGCACTTTACCATGCAGAGCCACAACGTCTTCAATCTCGTTCGGGTAGACGTTGAAGCCTGATACAAGAATCATGTCCTTCTTACGGTCAACGATGTACAACAAGCCTTCGTCATCAAACTTAACGATGTCACCTGTCGATAACCAACCGTCTTGATCGATCACTTCTTTGGTCGCTTCAGGGCGCTGCCAGTAACCTTGCATCACTTGAGGGCCACGAACTTGTAGCTCGCCTACTTGGTCATTAGCAATAACCTTACCTTCATCATCAACAATACGAACTTCTGTCGATGGTACTGGTAGGCCGATAGCACCTGTGTAGTCTTTCAGGTCGTATGGGTTACCCGTTACCAGTGGTGAACACTCAGTTAAGCCATAGCCTTCCAATAGGTGAATGCCTGTCGCTTTCTTCCATTGCTCAGCAACAGCGCGTTGAACCGCCATGCCGCCGCCAACAGATAGGCGTAGGTTACTGAAATCCAACTCGTGGAAATCTTCGTTATTAACTAGCGCATTAAACAAGGTGTTTACGCCGGTAATTGCGGTAAACGGAACCTTTTGCAGCTCTTTAATAAAGCCAGGAATGTCACGAGGGTTAGTAATTAGAAGGTTACGACCACCCATCTCAACAAACAGTAAGCAGTTCACCGTCAGTGCAAATACGTGGTAAAGCGGTAATGCCGTTACAACCAACTCGCGGCCTTCTTGCAGAACAGGACCGTAAGCCCCTTTCGCTTGAAGTACGTTCGCAATCATATTGCGGTGCGTTAGGATTGCGCCCTTCGCTACACCTGTTGTACCACCAGTGTACTGTAGGAACGCGATGTCATCACCCGCCATGAACGGTTTCACATATTGAAGACGACGACCTTTGTGCAGCGCTTTTCTGAATGAGATAGCACCCGGCAGATCATACTTAGGCACCATGCCTTTTACGTATTTCACTACAAAGTCGACAATTGTCCCTTTCGCGCGTGGCAGCATTTGCCCTAGGCTAGTTAGAACAACGTGTTTAACCGGCGTGTTATCAACGACTTTCTCTAGCGTGCTCGCAAAGTTAGATACGATAACAATCGCCTTTGCACCAGAATCGTTCAGTTGATGTTCAAGCTCACGAGGTGTGTACAGTGGGTTGACGTTCACTGCAATCATACCTGCACGCAATACACCAAATAGTGCAATTGGGTATTGCAGTAGGTTTGGCATCATTAGCGCGACGCGATCGCCCTTCTTCAGTTTCAAGTCATTCTGTAGGTAAGCGGCAAAAGCACGGCTGCGCTCTTCAAGCTTACGGAATGTCATAATCGAGCCCATGTTCTCGAATGCAGGTTGGTCCGCGTACTTCTGTACCGACTGTTCAAACATTTCTACAAGAGATGGGTACTGATCTGGGTTGATCGTTTCTGGTACGTCACTTGGATAACGTGAAAGCCAAGGTTTATCCACGATGTTACTCCTCGTTTATCAGCTGACGACTGCTTCGCCGCTTTTTATCATTGCGGTATTACAGCACAGCTTTAGTGCATGAGCACTAAAAGGCTCAAACACTTGTTTAAATTTTGTTAACTACACCAAGAATTAGCTCTGAAACTAACTCTGGGCTCTCTAAATGACAATGATGTCCGCCAGGAACAGTCTCTATATGCAGAGGACTATGCACTGATTTGTAGCGATTATGCTGCAAATATCGGAATCCATCATTTCCTAAAACTATTAATTGAGGGCATTCAATAGCCGCCATGATCGCTTCAGCGTGCGCCTGTGACATTCGATATAACGAGTCACATTTTAGGTTAGGGTCGCATCGCCATTGCCAAGAGTTATCTAACTCGACAATTCCTCGCTCGACAATAGGAGCAATTAATTCAGCATTGATTTGATTGGCGTGAGCTCTCAGCTTAATAGCATCCTCAAGGCTTGCCAGAGGACGTGAAGGCTTTCTTCGCTGTCGAAGACGACTGAGTACCCCATCTCTCAAGCGAGAAACCGTTTCTTGGGGAGCTTCTGAAAGAGGTCCGTGACCTTCAATTTGAATTAATCCTGACACCTTTTCAGGAAAGGCGGCACTATAGCAACTTGCTATCAATGCACCAAGTGAATGTCCTACCAGTACCAGTCTGTTTGGCGATAATTTAGTCACCAACTGATGCAAGTCATCTATATAATCATGAAATGGGTAGTAACTTCCCGATTTGTGCGACGAGAAGCCGTGTCCGAAGAGATCGATAGCAACAAGGTGAGCATTGGGCGCAAACTTGGCGACTTGCTGCATAACCTGATTAAAGCTGGACGAATTATCCAACCACCCATGAATAAAAACGACCGTCGTTGCGGTCGTTTGTGGGTTGCCAATCTGTTGTGTTGCAAGCGTCCCGCTCGCGAGGGAGTATGACTTTTCAATCATCAAACACTTAGTTCCATCTGTTTGCGCAATCAACGTCTAAAAAGTTAATTACTCTACGTCCTGTATCACTCGACCTTGTCTTGGCATCGTTTGAAAACTGCGACAATGTAAACTTCTGCACGAGTAGTAGGTTGGTGCAAAATCGTTAACAACAACACGCTCAGTGATGTTCCACAGTCGTTGGTTGTCCACTTTCATCACAGGGAAGATGTAAGGGTATTCCCCTATTTTTCCATCTTCACTTCCGCTTGACTGACCAACCAGTGTAATCAGACGGCCTTCTGCAAAACTTAGAGGCTCAACATACCCTTCAATATAACCAACAAAGCGTCCGCTTGGCTCTGCGTCTAGGTCTGGCTTACCGCTACTCGAAATCGGCATATTAGCAACTTCGATTCGAGTCTTATCTTTCAAGTTGGTTACTTTAGAGATAACGCCACCCAATCGAACACTTTTCGCCTCCGGTAGTTGGTCGACCCACTGTTGGTAATCACTAATTACAGGCTCTGATTTTGCTTCAAGTTCGCTAGGAAGTGATGAACACCCGGCAAGTACCAAGACACCAAGAGAAAGGGCTATTAAGCGTAATTTAGAGAGATAATTTGACATGGTTCTGGTCCTTAAACAGGCATTAATAAGAAGCTCTAGATGTAGATATCGACACCGATAAGCTTTGCAAGTTCTTCTTTCTTCGCCTGATTCATTACATCCATATACTCTTCGATAGCCTTACGTCCTCGGCCTTCTGGAAGATCATACTGGATTTGAGCCTTGTGTAGTTCAGACTCTTTAACTTGACGAATAGAGTGAGAAACAGCATTAGCGACCTTAGTCGGTTGCCCAACCGCAGTGCTAGCATCAGATTTTTTTGCCTGCTCCTTCTTTTTAATTCGATTCGGCTTAGACGTGCTGCCTATCAAAGAAGGAGGTAAGTTGTTAATTGATACCATGACTAAATATCTGCCCTCTCAAATCTAAATAATACGCATTTAGACCTAATTTGCATCAGAACCTTGTAAAAATTATTCGCGACCTGGCAGTTTCTTCCAAGTCACTTTGTCACGAAGATAAACTGGCTCAGATTCTTCTGCTGCAACCGCTTTACCTTCTGCGTAAGCAAATTGAGCAAGGAACGCCATATCTTGAGCTTCTGGGAATAGCACTTCACACGCTTTGGTGTTGATCGCAAGTGTATCCATATGCTCGGCATAAGCTTCCCAGCCGGTACCGACTTTCGCCCATATTTCAGAATCTGCTTCTAACTGCGCAGCCAGTTCACTTGGTGGCGTTACACATTCGGCATCAACCGCAGTCCAACGACCATCTTGTTCGCGGCTGTAACGAGCCCAGTACACTTCGCTCATACGCGCATCAATCGCTGTTGCTACATGAGTTTCACCAAATTTACGGTAGCTGCCTTGCGCCATCGCTGCCAGTGTAGAGACACCAATCATTGGTAAATCCGCACCAAAAGCCAAGCCCTGAGCAATACCAATACCAATACGCACACCCGTGAAACTGCCTGGGCCTTGGCCAAACGCGATAGCATCGATATCGGTTAAAGCGACATTCGCTTCTTTCAGTACTTCATCCACCATAGGTAGAATTTTCTTCGTATGGTCTCGAGGAGCCTCTTCGCTACGTGCGAACACCTGGTCACCAATTACTAATGCAACTGAACAGTTTTCAGTTGCGGTATCTACTGCAAGAATTTTCGCGCTCATTTGTGTCTCAAATATTCGTTATCTAATCTAAAAATAATGGCTAAACTCAACAATGCCAATTACTCAGCAGCGGTTGAATGGTCTTTAGCTAAGAATTCTTTAATGACCCCTAAGTCACGTGTACGAGGGATAGGCGGTAAACTCGCCAAAAATATGCCACCGTAATCGCGAGTCACCAATCGGTTATCGCAAATAATCAAAGCGCCATTATCGCGCTTGTCACGTATCAATCGGCCTACACCTTGTTTCAAGGTAATCACGGCGTCTGGCAACTGTACCTGTGCAAAAGGATCACCCCCTTTTAACTTACAGTCCTCGATTCGAGCCTTAAGTAAAGGGTCATCAGGGGCCGTAAAGGGCAATTTATCGATGATAACACAGCTTAATGCGTCGCCCCTAACATCTATCCCCTCCCAGAAAGCACCTGTAGCCACCAGCAATGCGTTACCTAATTCCATGAATTCGGCTAAGGTTTTTTGCTTGCTTGTCTCACCTTGCAGCAGAACGGGAACCGAGAGTGTTTCACGGAATCGCTCCCCCAACTCTTTCATCATGCTGTGTGAAGTACACAAGAAGAAACAGCGGCCTTGGTTTTGCTCAATCACCGGGGTCAGCATTCTTACTAGCTTATCGGCTAAGCCAGGGCTATTCGGTTCAGGAAGATAACGAGGCACACATAAACGTGCCTGATTCGGATAATCAAACGGGCTTGGCAGTGAAAACTGAGCCGACGGCTTTAAGCCAAGTCGAGAAGTAAAGTGATCGAAATCATCTGACACCGCCAAGGTTGCTGAGGTAAATACCCAAGCGCCCGGTTTAAGTTCGATTTGCTCATGGAATTTATCCGCAACCGACAGTGGTGTGATGTGCAAAGCGAATTGCCTTGGTGTTGTGTCATACCAATAGGAGTAACCCGTAATCGACACATCGCACACACGTTCGATACGCGACTTAATCATATTTGCGCGTTCGAAAGCGGTATCTAACAGCTGGCTTCGCCCCAATGCTAGCTTCAATACATCGACGGCCAGTTGCAACGCATCTTGTAGACGAACAAGTTCTCGTGCAATTGACTCAGACTTTAGTGCTTCACGCCAGTTACCACGAAAGCCGGTATCGCCCAACACAATGCGTAGGTCGGCAGCTGACTGAACGAGCCTGTCCCCCACCTTTTGTAACTGACGCATGTCTTTCGCTTCGGTTCGGTAGGCGATCTCGATGTCTTTAGCGAGCTCATTAATCTGTCGGCTCGACACGGACTGACCAAAGTATTGGCTGGCAATATCAGGAAGCTGATGGGCTTCATCGAAGATAAACACGTCTGCTTCTGGGATTAGCTCACCGAACCCGGTTTCTTTAATCGCTAAGTCCGCTAAGAATAGGTGATGGTTTACAACAACCACATCCGAATCCATCGCTTTTTTACGCGCCTTAAGCACAAAGCAATCGGTGTAGCTTGGGCACTCTTTACCTAAGCAGTTGTCGTTAGTGGAAGTAATCGTAGGAATGATTGGGCTGTCTTCAGCGATATCATCACAATCGCCTAAATCCCCCGTTTGAGTGGATGACGACCAACTACGAACTTTGACTAACTGAGCCAGCAGTGTTGGATCGGTATGAGCACCATGACTCTCGATCATTTGACGGCTGAGTCTGTCCAAACACAAATAGTTTGAACGTCCTTTAAGTAACGCAACCTGACCATAAAAGCCAAGCGCATCGACCATCAATGGTAAATCTCGGTGAAACAGCTGTTCTTGAAGGTTTTTAGACCCCGTACTAATGATGGTTTTCTTGCCACTAAGCAGCGCTGGCACTAAGTAAGCAAAGGTCTTACCGGTACCCGTTCCTGCTTCAACAACTAATTGGCTCTGTTGCTCAATAGCTTGTGAAACCGCTTCAGCCATGTCTAGCTGAGCTTGTCGTGGCTGAAACCCTGGGATCGCTTTACCCAGAGCACCATCAGCAGAAAACGTTTTAGATATCATAGAGTACGAAGTTTAGAAAATAGAAGACGAATTATGGCAGGTTTAGTGAGCCGGCGCGAATCAAGAATGACTTCGCACCGGAGGTGTTTGGTTTAGTTTGACGCGACTTAAGCTACCTTAAAGGTAAGAACTGAAGAAGTAAGAATTAGAGAGTCATTTTTATTTTCGACTGAGATAACGTGATAGCCAAGGAGCACCTTCAAAATGGTTATCACCAGGCTGTATGGCTTTCGCTGCATCGGTTGGTGAGGTCTTACTTTCCCACATTTCATCTAGAACATGACCATCTAATTCGGTACCTCTCGCCAATGAATTCACTCGCTTGCAGTACAGTTTTTTGGCTAGTAACTCTTTATCCATAAGTATCACCTCTATTTTTGGCCAAGGCGTAAATGCCTCGGTTGAAGTTCAAATGCGTACTACGGTCAAAACTTTTAAAAATGAAGCTTCTGCCTGTTTTTCTATCTAAAAACTGATATTTCTATATCAAACAATTTATCAAAGCGATAAATCAGCAGCAGAATTTGTTGAAACCAACTTGATAATAGATTAATTATAACGGTGATATTGCGGCTCAGTTCACCGTTCGACGGCCTGCATTAAATTTGAAGAATCCCTATTTCATATAATAAGTGCAACATTTCATGGAAGTAAGATGCAAATGGAAAGAAAAACTTTACTAACACATTGTACTGATGCCCCGGGCCTCATCTCTAAGATCACCAATATTTGTTATAAGCACCAACTCAATATTATTCACAACAATGAGTTCGTAGATAACACAAGTGGCCACTTCTTTATGCGCACCGAGCTGGAAGGCTATTTCAATGATGAAACCTTGCTTGCCGATTTAGACCAAGCCCTGCCACCAAATACGAAACGTAAGCTTGTTGATTCGTCTCGCAAGCGTGTTGTGATACTCGTGACCAAGGAAGCACACTGCCTTGGCGACATTCTAATGAAGAACTTCGATGGCAGCTTAGACGTTGAAATTGCGGCCGTTGTCGGTAACTACGACATTCTACAAAGCCTAACCGAGCGTTTTGACATCCCTTACCACCATGTTTCTCACGAAGGGCTAAACCGTGAAGAACATGAGAAGAAGATGCTAGAAGTGATTGACCAGTACGAGGCGGATTACCTTGTTTTGGCTAAGTACATGCGAGTGCTGACACCAGGTTTTGTTGAAAAATACCACCACAAGATCATCAATATCCACCACAGCTTCTTGCCAGCATTTATTGGCGCGAAGCCATACCAACAAGCGTATGAGCGCGGCGTGAAGATCATTGGCGCAACGGCACACTTTGTGACGAATGATTTGGATGAAGGTCCAATCATCAAGCAAGATGTTATCCCTGTGGATCACAACTTCAGCGCGAAAGACATGGCACAAGCCGGTCGTGACGTAGAGAAGAATGTATTAAGTAAGGCGTTAAACAAGGTGATCAATGATCATGTGTTTGTTTACGGCAACAAGACTGTAATTCTGTAAATCGGATATTCGATTTCCGGTAAGACTTCCAGTTAGAACCCAATAAAAAACGCGCAATAGGGAAAGCCCATCGCGCGTTTTTTGTATCTGATGATCAGACTCGCTTTGAGAGATTCCCGACTACGCTCCTTCGTCGCTATCGGGAATGACGAACTCGGTGATGAACCTTCGAGCTATAGGCTCTAACATACGCTCTCGAACGCTCAGTCTGTCACTATCCAAAGATAGACTCTGGAAAATTTCATCGAACACCCCGTCATTCCGACGAGCCAAGGCGAGATCAGGAATCTCTTTCCTAGCAACTCTCTATTCAAATTAAGCCTGTTCTGATTCCACAATCTTCTTCAAAGAGTGTGGATGCAGCTTGATGCAAATCCCTTGATGTTTAAAAGCCACTGTTGGGTTATTCAAGCGTTCACCCTCGCCTTTCGGGCTAGAGAGTTTGATCTTAACGCCTTGCTCACCCAGCGTTTCAAAGTTAGCAGCGAACTGCGGGTAAGTTTCTTTAAGATCCGCTAGATACTCATCAGCTGTTTGGGCATGAGAAGGAATCACAAACTCTACATGTTCCCAATCTTGGCTTGGGTAAATCTTACCTTCTGCTGGATATGGCAGCTCCAAACATTCAATTTTCCAGCCAAGGCTTTGCAAGGGTTCATCGAAAGCCAACACCACAATTGGACGACCATTAATCATCGCCTCAGAAATCATAGAGCCGTACTCAGACCACGCTTGATGGGCAGATTTCGCTAGCTCAGTGTCATTGATTCGCAGCGCAATATGATCCGCTTGAGCAAAGCTTAAATCCAAACCTAATGTATTTCCTAGGCTCTCGATTTTTGCCATAAAAGTATCAAGGCGGGCGATCATTTGTTGTGGTTCTAGTTCAGCTTGCTTCAGGCTCATCATCATTGTCTGTGTTCTCCAAATAATGGCTGCATGTTATCAGTTTTGCCTTTTGCAACAAGCGTTGCTTTTACAAAAAACACTCAATAACTATGTTCTTTTCGCTCCTTAAACATGCAAACGCGTCTTGCTAAAAGTCGATTGTCAAAAACCACTCAGGAAATGTTAATTTTCTATCAATTCGACCTATAAGAAACCGCACAAAATTGGTATGATTAACGCCATTTTTGTGAACTTAAACAGTGTCTGTTGTTCATTTCGGCATTAAATCGTTAACTAGATGCATAATTAACCAATTTAATGACCTCGAAATAACGGCCACTCTTATCATCCTTGAATTGAAGGAAACGCGTGTGAATATCCAAGCACTTATTAATGACAAAGTATCTCAGGCTCTAGAAGCCGCAGGCGCACCTGCAGGCTCTCCTGCGGCTGTTCGCCAATCTGCAAAACCACAATTTGGTGACTACCAAGCAAACGGCGTTATGGGCGTTGCTAAGCGACTAGGCACTAATCCTCGAGAGTTTGCTCAAAAAGTATTGGACGTTCTAAACCTAGACGGTATCGCTTCTAAAGTAGAAATCGCAGGCCCAGGTTTCCTTAACATCTTCCTAGATGAAGCTTTCCTAGCACAACAAGCAGACGCAGCATTGGCTGATTCTCGCCTTGGTGTTGCAGTAGCAGAAACACAAACAATTGTTGCGGATTACTCTGCACCAAACGTTGCGAAAGAGATGCACGTTGGTCACCTACGTTCAACCATCATCGGTGATGCGGTCGTTCGTACTCTTGAGTTCCTAGGCCACAACGTTATCCGTGCTAACCACATCGGTGACTGGGGTACTCAATTTGGTATGCTTATCGCAAACCTTGAGCGCGTTCAGGCTGAGTCTGGCGAAGTTTCAATGGAACTTGCTGACCTTGAAGGCTTCTACCGTGAATCTAAAAAGCTTTACGATGAAGACGAAGAGTTCGCAGTTAAAGCACGTGGCTACGTTGTTAAACTACAAAGCGGCGACGAGTTCTGCGCAGAGATGTGGAAGAAGCTTGTTGACGTAACAATGATTCAAAACCAACGCAACTACGATCGCCTAAACGTGTCTCTAACGCGTGATGACGTAATGGGCGAAAGCATGTACAACCACATGCTTCCAACTATCGTTGCTGACCTAAAAGAGCAAGGTCTTGCAAAAGAAGATGACGGCGCACAGGTTGTATTCCTAGACGAATACAAAAACAAAGATGGCGACCCAATGGGCGTTATCATCCAGAAACGCGACGGCGGCTTCCTTTACACAACAACCGACATTGCTTGTGCAAAATACCGTTTTGAAGAACTAGGCGCAGACCGCGTTCTTTACTTCATCGACTCACGTCAACACCAGCACCTAATGCAAGCTTGGACTATCGTTCGTAAAGCAGGTTACATCCCAGAATCTGTTTCTCTTGAGCACCACGCATTCGGCATGATGCTAGGTAAAGACGGTAAACCATTCAAGACTCGTGCAGGCGGTACTGTTCGTCTTGCTGATCTTCTTGATGAAGCCGAAGTTCGTGCAGCGCAGCTAATCGAATCTAAGAACCCAGAACTAGCAGAAGACGAGAAGAAAGCGATCGCGAACACTGTTGCTATGGCAGCGGTTAAGTACGCAGACCTTTCTAAGCACCGCACTACTGACTACGTGTTCGATTGGGACAACATGCTTGCATTCGAAGGCAACACAGCACCATACATGCAGTACGCATACACTCGTGTTGCTTCTGTATTTGCTAAAGCTGGCATTTCTATGGACTCGCTTGAAGGTGAAATCAAAATCACTGAAGAGAAAGAGAAAGCGCTTATCGCGAAACTTCTACAGTTTGAAGAAGCAGTACAGTCTGTTGCTCGTGAAGGTCAACCACACATCATGTGTAGCTACCTATTCGAACTAGCTGGTCAATTCTCTAGCTTCTACGAAGCTTGCCCTATCCTAGTTGCTGAAGACAAAGCTGTTAAACAGAGCCGTCTGAAGCTTGCTGCACTAACAGCGAAGACGATCAAGCAAGGTCTATCGCTTCTAGGTATCGACACTCTAGAGCGCATGTAAGCGATTCGAGATTCGAGATTCG
>NZ_JBFRVD010000060.1:57600-61774 GCF_041474985.1 Vibrio sp. 10N.222.49.C9
CGAGATTCGAGATTCGAGAAAATTAGAAAGGTTGACGTGAAAGCGTCAACCTTTTTTTTGTCTGGAGGTTTGTTTACTCGATTATTTAAGCGATTAGCTAACCTACACAGCAAGAGATCTCCTATTACGCTCATTCGTCGCTCTAGGAGATGACGAGAATAGGTGTAGTGAATCCAAGACAACATCAATGATGCGCCATCAAACCACACCAAATCGTTATCCCTCTTCTCACCATCATTCCCTACAGTGAGGGACGAACGTGATAGGGAATCTGCTTATTGAGAACGTAAGCCCTAGCCACATTCAAACTCCGACCTTATACTCATGTAAAACAATTAATTGGAAAGATCATGAGCTTCGAACTTCACCCGCAACTTGCGAAAGACACCACACTTATCGGCGAATTTCCACTGAGCTTAGCCCTGCTACACAAAGATAACGCAGTGCCTTGGGTTATCTTGGTACCAAAACGTGCCAACCTAAAAGAGTTGCACCACTTACCAATGAAAGAGCAACAGCAGTTCCTACATGAATCTCAGGCGGTAAGCCAAGCATTAGAAGCAACGTTCCAACCAGACAAATTGAACCTTGGTGCGCTGGGTAATATGGTGCCACAACTGCACATCCACCATATTGCACGCTTCAAAGACGACATTGCTTGGCCCGGCCCAGTATGGGGTAATACAAAAGGCGAACAGCGCAGTGAAGAAGATCAAGCCGCTATCCTGACTCGTATCCAAAACGTTCTGTCACTGAGCTCTATCTTCAAGAAAGCATAATTCGAGTTCATCTCATTGAGCTTTAAAGCAAAACACTTCAGAAAAGACACATAACAAAAAGCCACTCATCTTAGATAAGCGGCTTTGTCATTTTCTAATCTCGCCTTTTTCAACGAGAGTCTGAAGACCGAACTACATCATCACGTTAAGCGACAAACCATCTTGTTTGCTGATGGTGTAGCGAATACGCGTTGTATGACCATGCTTATTCGTATCGACCAAACGAGAAACTTTCCCTTTCTTGACCCAAACACTCAGCATCGCATCGACGCCATCTTCACTCATGCCAAACTTTGCAGCGAGCTCTTTACGAGCCGCAACGCCGTGGCTATCAATGTATTGATGAAGTTCAGTTAAAATCATACTACTTGCACCTCTAGTGCTTTCTGCTTACTGCCCACTTTCTTGAAGACGCGATACGTCACCACAAAACCACCAGCAATCGCCACCATCCATACTGCACTTGTCACAGGATGCGCAGCAAAGTTTGCCGCTTGGTAGTAGAAAGTCGCACCAAAGTAACCAAGAGCCATCGTCCAAACCGCGATGAAGCGTGCAAACGTCTGACCAAATTCACGAACATAAGCACCCATCGCGGCCACACAAGGCGTGTAAAGCAGGATAAGAATCAAGTAAGCGAATGCCGCATGACCAGATACAAACTTGTCTTTCAAGTTACCAAAGATAGAGGTATCGACTTCTTGGTCAGCTGCTACAGAATTAGAGTCAGACAAGTCGCCAACTTCAATACCTAATGGATCTGAGTAGCTCAATCCGGCTAGGTTTTCAGGGATCGTCATTACCGCTTCTTGCAGGCTTGCTGCTAAGTCAAACTCAGCTGCTTCTTCATCAGAAGGCGTTGTATATAGGCTATTTAATGTACCAACAACGGCTTCTTTAGCGAAAATACCTGTGATGATACCAACCGTTGCAGGCCAGTTCTCTTCAGTAATACCAATTGGTTGGAATACAGGTGTTACAACTTGAGCTGCTCTAGACAGTACTGAGTTTTCGCTATCTTCGTTACCAAAGCTGCCGTCCATACCTAGAGAGTTTAGGAAGCTAAGAATAGCCACAACCATCACGATTGTTTTACCTGCACCAAGTACGAAACGCTTCAGCTTCTGCCAAGTTTTCAACATTACGTTTTGCACTGTCGGCAATTCGTAATCTGGCATTTCCATCACTAAGCTATCACTGCTACCTGGGTAGATCGTGTTTTTCAGGAACAAACCCGTAAATACAGAAGCAACGATACCCATGATGTACAGAGCGAATACTACGTTTTGTCCTGCACCTGGGAAGAACGCCGCCGCGAACAGTACGTATACCGGTAAACGAGCACCACATGACATAAACGGCGCCATTGATGCTGCTAGTTTACGTTCGCGCTCTTGGTCAAGAGTACGAGTTGCCATGATTGAAGGCACGTTACAACCAAAGCCCAGTACAAGTGGGACAAATGCTTTACCCGGTAAACCAATCTTCTGCATCACTTTATCAAGTACAAATGCAGCACGAGCCATGTAGCCTGAGCTTTCTAGTACCGCTAAGAATAGGTAAAGCGCTGCGATAACAGGAATAAAGGTCGCAACCGTTTGGATACCGCCGCCAATACCATCAGCAAGTACAGTGACTAACCAAACTGGTAAATGGCCATCTAATAAGTGGTGTCCACCATCAACTAATATTGCTCCAACACCAATATCGAAGAAGTCGATAAACGCACTACCGATATTGATAGAGAACATGAACATTAGGTACATGATAACGAAGAAGAAAGGAATACCGACCCATTTGTTCAAAATGAATTGGTCTGCTTTCTCTGTAAAGTTACGGCTTAGTTTGCCTTCGCTGCGACGAACACGTTTACAAAGGTCATGTAAGAAAGTGTATTTAGCGTCAGCAACAGCAAGGTCAATATCGAAATCGGCACCAAGACGCACGCTATCAATTTGAGTGCGAGTTTGTGGGGCTAAACCATTCAATACCAAGTAATCATTTTCTAAAGCACGAATCGCTAGCGCTCGGTGAGATACGTCAGCATCATCAAATTGTGACTCAACAGAAGGGATAAGAGCTTCTAACGCGGCATCGTAATCAATAGAGATAGGGTCAAGGCTCACACCTTGAACAAGCAGTTTATGCAGGCGCTCTTTAAAGCGAACCACTTGACCTTTATCGTTTGCAGACAAGCTTAGAACTGGGCAACCTAGCTCTTTCTCTAGTGCTTTAAGGTTAATCACCTGACGTTCGCGCTTTAATACATCCATTTTGTTCAACACAACGATCATTGGGCGACCCAACTCACGCAGCTGTAATGTCATATATAAGCTTCGTTCTAGACAGCTAGCGTCGACAACATTGATGATCACATCTGCTGGGTGAGTTAAAACAGCGCGAGACGCGATAGACTCATCGATGCTGTTCGCATCATTACCACTGTCTAGTGCGTAGATACCCGGTAAATCCGTTAGTTGAAACTGATCACCAGCGTGCGAGTATAAACCCGTCTTCTTTTCAACAGTGACACCAACCCAGTTACCAACGTGCTGCTTAGCACCAGTCAGTGCGTTGAACAGTGTTGTTTTACCACTATTCGGGTTACCAACGGTAAGAACTTGATAATCCATTTAGATAACCTCGATTTGTTCTGCAATGCTTTCACGAATGGCGATAGAAACACCTCTCACTTCAACTTGAAGCGGATCACCCATAGGTGCACGGCGGATAAGCGTCACCTCGGTTTTTGGCAACATACCCATGACCATAAGTTTCTTCCTTACGTCTGGTGTTAAACCTGTTAGTGCAACAATAGAAGCCGCCTTTCCTTGCTCTAATTGTGAGAGTTTCATAAGTACCCAATTCGTGACTGATAATGAGAAAGATTGTTATTAACGCCATGATACACATACATGCCCACAATTCTATTGTGTGAAATCAATGTTTTCGAAAATACATACTCGTAAGTTTCGTTAAAAACGTTTACGTCAAAAACGTTACTTTCAACAACTAGCGAGAACTACCTCACTAGTACAAACCCTCCCAAACAAAAACAAATCATTAATTATCAATCACTTGAGACAATGTCGGTTTTCTCATAGGTATCTGTCGTTAATTTTATAAGTAAAATAAGTAGCTGGACGTATAGTTACTCCATCGAAGAGAAACTACTTCTCTTTAATTTTATTCCAGAGGTGATATGGCTTTGCTATATCACTCCGGCAGCAAGCGAAGGTGTCGTTGGCACCCGTGGTATAGTCCCCCCGGCTATGCCACGATATTTTTTTTCTTCCCTTTTTTTTATCCCAACAACCTTTTTAAACTCCCCATTTATCTCGTATCTCGTATCTCGTATCTCGTATCTCGTATCTCGTATCTCGTATCTCGTATCT
>NZ_JBFRVD010000061.1:0-13169 GCF_041474985.1 Vibrio sp. 10N.222.49.C9
AAGTGCGATCCCGCCCTGGGGTTAGGTATGCCTGAAACTTATTGTATTGACTAAAAAGCACGTGAAATGGGGCGGCTCTGTCTCTAAACTGAATTACACAACAGAGCCAATAGCATCTACTATCAAATTGTTCATTTGATTGAAAATATTGAAAGATTGCTTTAATAATGGGGGGCGTGACTATACTATATATAGATGTAATATAAAAATTTCGCTTAACATTATGAAGTCAAAGTTAGATTTAAATTTGCTTATAGTATTGATTTTATTGGATAAACATCGTCAAATAAAATCAGTAGCTAAGGTTTTAGGAAAAACGGAGAGTGCTGTCAGTAAGCATCTTGCTAAATTGAGGGAGCAATTAAAAGACCCACTATTTGTCAGGGTTGGGAACGATTTTGAGCCGAGCCTTTATATGAAAAAAATACTTCCTATTATTTCATTAGGAGTTGAAACGATTGATTCAATAAGCAAATGTCATTATTTTGATCCATTATCTTATGAGGAAGATATTGTAATTGCCTTGCCTAATATCATGCAATATTGGGTAGGAAATAATATAGTATTTGATGTGATAAAAACATTCCCTAAAGCTAAAGTTATCCTTGTTAGTTGGGACGAAAAGTCTGATGTGGCAATGTCTAATGGCGATATTGATATTGGGGTACACTATTTTAATTCAGATTTACCAAAAAGTATTTATCAACAAGGGCTTGGAAGGATGTTGCCCAAGGTCGTGACTAATTTAAGCTTAAAAGGACATAGTTTTAAACAGTTGACTGAATTACCTTTTTTCTGGCTTACAACAAATGGGGCATCTCATAAGAAACCCTCTATTTTGAAAGCATTGAATAAAAATGAAGTGTATTTAAAAACGGTTGGTGAAGTTGATACCGTATCATGTTTGCTTGATATTTTAGCAAACAGTCAATCAGCTACAATACTTCACTGCTTAAACGATACTCTTGAAGGGTTTAATATTACGGATTTACCAAACTATAATATTGAAGAACAGCCTTTAATTGTAATAAATTATCGCTTAGCCAATCGAGATACTCCGTTAACACAGTTACTCGCAAAAATAATAGTTAAAAATTTCACTAAATAGATGGGTTGGGATAATTCCTACGGTTGCGTAGGAAAGGTCTCTTGTTGGGGGTTTGGCTAGATCAAAGATTGACATATAAAAGAATTTTGATAGATTTGAGCTCAAAAAGAAGCGAGATTCAATGTTGGATTATATTAATTGTTTGATAATAGATGACCACCCACTAGTTTGCTCTTCTATTCATAATTTACTCAAAGAAATTCCTTACATAAGGAAGGTCGATTATACATATAACCTCAAAGATGCAATGATTAAGTTGAAAGGGGGGGATGTTAACTTTTTAATATTAGATATCAATCTTGGAGACGGTGACGGGTTTGATTTTTTGAGGCGTGCAATTGCACATGGTTATAAGGGGAAAGTGCTTTTTATTTCAGGGAGCGATAGCGCTATACATATGAATGCAGCGTTGAATCTTAACGCTGATGGGTATATTTGTAAATCGGAAGACTTGAGTATAATTAAAGAGTCGGTAGATAGTATATATCGTGGTTATAGTATTTTTAAATCAGGGGTTGGTGCAATTGACCATGCTCTATCCAATAGGGAGGTTGCAGTTTATAACCTCCTGCTTCAAGGTAAGTCAAATAATAATATCGCTGAATTACTGTCGATAAGCCCCAAAACAGTAAGCACGTATAAAAGAAGAATACTGGATAAATATGAAGTAAATAGCATTGTAGATTTACTTACTAAATAGATTGAGACCATATAATCAATCTATAGGTATAGAAAACCACGGGTTTATCTGTGGATGAACGACTCTGAAGGCGATACACCTCGTTCTACAATGTTTATAACACTAAATATAACGCAGCTTGTCCCAAACTCAACTGCGAAGTGCGACACCCTCCAATATCAAGCAGCCAATGTTATTTCTTTAAAGACAATCGCTGGTTGCTTGAAATCTAAACGCTTTTCGGTCGATAATTTGTCCGTGATACAGCGAATTCAATATCGCTGTCTGTTACCGTTGTCAAGTCGGTTCCCATATTGCATAAAAGCTCGTTAGTATTCTCATTCTCCAGCTACTTTACGATGCTTTCATGACCTGCAAACTCTCTCTCGTTACCTACCGTGATGGTATTGACATTTTCCTTATAAGGCATGAGTAGCTCTACGGTTGCTTTGCTCACGTCATCCGCTGGTTTGGATGGCACTTTCTTTACGACGTAAAGTCGTGTTTACGCTCCAAGATAGTCACCATAGTCACCATAGTCACCATAGTCCCAGTGCTGTGTTTGCCTAATACGGTGTCGATTTTTCAATTATCAAATCGCCTCTTACTGTCAATGATACTTGGCTTATCATCGATAGAAACAGCGCTGCCGCTTTTCTCTGTATTACCTTGACGATACCGCTTGCGAGCTTGCCTCGAGTGGCGATATAACGTGCCACCCAACTGTTTATTCTGTGCAACAAATCGGTAGTTCAACTAATTGCTGACAGCGGCACCGACCTTATTTAATGCACTGGAAATTTGATCTGGATTCCAATCCGTTTCTAAAAGCAGGCAGACAAAATTAACACTCTCTTGAGGTATTCTGTATTTACGCGCTGATGTTCGTTTGTTGATAACACCTGAACTTAATTTGAGCAATAATGACCTTCCTTGCGGTCGCGTTTAAGCTCCCGATATACAGTAAAGCGGTGGCATGCAAGTGTTGATAATTCATGGTGGTACTCTGCTTGTTTCTTTGACTTGAAGAGCGTACCACTTTCAGCCGTTGGCTTCTTCTTTTACACCTTCCCATGAATGTCGCACTTATTATCTGAAATCGGGAGTTTATTAGTAGTAGTAAGTAGAACTAAAGCTGAATGATGTCGTATTAGCAAAGCGATCAAATTGATGTTTAACATTGATGCCTACTTTTAACTGTGGGTACACCTCATATTCTGTTCCTGCAGAAATTAAACCTCCTATTTCATTTGAGTTTTTGGAGTATTGGCTTATAGGTGTGATTATTTCATATTTTGACGAAGGAAATTCTTCTTCAAAATAATGTGCACCTCTTAAATTGTATTGAGTATAGGTTAAGCCTAATTTAAACTTAGTTAACCATATTTCGTTGAGATGGTGTGAATATATAGGTGTTAGAATGAGTTGCTTGGCTTTTACAGTTGTATCCCATTTTTCTTTGGTAACGGATACAATGTCTGACCTGACAAATTCGGAATGGTCATCTTCCAAATTAAATTGGTTGTAACCAAATTCGATTGCCCATTGCGAATCTAATGAATAACCGACAAAAAAATTCAACGTGCCATCTTCGTTCCTTGCGTTAAGGCTCGTTTTGGGTGATGAAATGAAATTGTTTTTTACGTGATGGTTTGTTGAACCTAAACCATATTCTAATCCGAAATAAGGTGAAGATACTGCATTAAAAGATATACTCAACAAGGCCGTTTTAAATAATATTATTTTCATTTTAAATCCTAATAAAACTTTTAATCATGTTTTAACAATAAATACAGGGCTTGGATGTAAGTTAAATCCCAAAGTGGTTAGGTATTTTCTTTATTTAGTGCTAGTAAAAACGTTTCATTGCGGATTAACGTGAACTATAAACGACTTTGTTGTGTAATTCCGTGGAACTAAATCAAGAACCTACGCCCTGACCAGTTACGTCCACTACCTCTCTTAGCCCTATGCATAAACCTCGTACAAAATAAACAACTGGAAGCAATATAAACAATCACTCATATAACCGTGGTTCTCTGACCTTTTGGATAGATGAAGAGGCGGTAAGCGGGTGGGCACAAAGCAAACAGAACAAGCGCGGGACTGATGGCAAGCGTAGAGTCCGGCGGAAGCTGCATATTGCCGTCGATACAAGCACTAAAGAAATTATTGCAGCCGAGGGTTACAGGTGGAGAAGTACTCCCGAACTTACCGAAGCAAACACATCGAAGTATTCTTGAGGTGTCTGGTGATAGCGCTGACGAAACGAGAGCGTTTAAGATTAAGCGAGCAGTTGCGCTTGCTCGCCAAGAGAAGGGGCAGTTGCTCCCCAAGAGAAGGGGCAGCGTTTTGGGAACTCGGCTACGCTCGAAATCGCTCAGTGGGTAGTCAGAAATTAGACGGCTCGTATAAGTATTGGAAAGAGTGGTATGGATGCCGCAGACGTTCACTCTCAGAAACAGCGATGTATCGAGTTGAACAGTTGCTAGGAGGACGATTGAGATTAAGAAATTACAATGCGAAGGTGGGTGAAACTTACGCGATGATTAAAGCGTTGAACAAGCTTACTGGGTTAGGTATGCATGAAATTTGTCGTGTTGACTAAGAAACAAATGAAATGGGGTGGCTCTATCTCTAAATTTAATTTCGCAACAAAGCCGTTTGAGCCGCTTGACGAGGTAGTTACGTCAATATTCATGCTTGGAAGAAGTTCCTAGCCAAATTTCTACAGATGAAGTTGATTATTGAAGACGTGTAAATACATTGAACCCCTTGAATGGGAATTTTACTACAATCGTTAGGGATTTGTATTATGTAAGTTAGGCGGACATTTCTTTATAATTTTCTGGTCGAGTTCAATTTGACGAGAAATTTAATTAAACATACAAAATGAGGAAATTTATGAAAACTCTCAATAGCAATGAAGCTCGTAATATAGTGGGTGGCAAATGGCAAGTGGAATGTTATGCCCCTAGTTACCCTAGCGGTGGTCAAATCATAGTTCGCGGCTACCATTTTACAAGATATTCCAATGATAAAAGAATGACTAGCAAAAAGGCTGACGATGTTTGTGGATCGTATAATTTCTCTACAAGCTTTAAAAAAGTCTAGTAATAATTAATATTAATAGCGTCTAATCTTTAGGCGCTATTATTTGTGGAAGTGAAGTTTTGTTTTATATATATTCGTTTTTGGAATGGTTTGTAGCAATTCTTGGAAAAATAAAATCTTTAATATTATTCTTATTTAGGACTGTTTTAAAAATATTTAATGATTTTATTCCAAGTTTATTTTTGTATTTTTGTCTTTTTTTTAGTGTGTTGTATTCGTTTTTCCATTGCTTAAGTATTAATGAATTTACTGTTCGAGGCAATACCAATAAAGTAATAAGAAAATTCAGCTATTTCCCTAAGAAAAGATTTTATGATATGTACTGTAAGTTGTACATAAAAATGTTGTGCTATAAAAATAAAGTTGTTTGTGATGAAATTCACTCTTGCTCTAAGCAACTGAGAAAAATTAAAGAAAACCATAAAAAAGAAACTGGCAATGAGGTTATTTTATATCCATTACATGTTTTTTCTGACGAATTGGCAATAATTGTTGGTCAAGGAGCTTCAGATAATAAATTATATGTTATTAGTGATGTTACTGAATCTGACTGGAAATCAAAATGGGGGAGTAAAGCAGAGGAATGGAAGTGGAGTAACCAAGATTTAGAATTGTTTAATCCTTTTATTAAGTCAAAGACTGACGCATCAAGAGGTATAAGAGCAATAGTGAAAAAAGTGAGGAATAGTAGTGCTGATTTCGCAGTTTTTCCTGATGCTTTACCAGAATATACAGTACGTAGTGGACAAAAACATTCTTATCAAAAGTCACTTTTATTTGGTAAAGAGTCAAATTTACATGCTGGACCGTTTAATTTCCCTAAATTAATGTTAAAAGATGTGTTGCCATATTATATATACATTAAAAATGGTCGCTTAAAGGTTGAGGTATTACCTGTTATAAGTAGATTTGACGTAAAATGTGAACTGCCATTAATAATTGAGTATGTGATCGGAGGTCCACACTATACACAATGGTTACTTTGGCATTTCCCTTCATTTTTCTATCGACAAGGTTAAATTATGGATACAGTTTGTTTACAAGGTGAAGTGGCCGAATGTGGTCTTGCTTGTGTAAGTAGTATCAGTGCTCACTATGATAAAAATGCGCCTCTAAGTTACTTAAGAACGTTATGTCGACCATCTGAATTGGGGACTAGTCTTCATGATTTAATTGGTCTCTTTGGAAAGTTAGATATTAATGCTCGTGCAGTTTCATTTACCCCCCAGTTAATCCAAGAGTTACCTACTCCGTGTATTATACATCTTAATGATAGCCACTATGTCGTGCTAGAGCGGATCAATAGTTATTGTGCCGTTGTTATGAATCCCGCTTTAGGTAGGCAAGTATTAAAGCTTGGTATGTTGAAACTGAGTTTGTCCGGCTATGCTATTGTTTTGGAAGAAAATAGTGAAATTAATGCTAAGCCGTCATTTTTTGGTCTTCCGAGATTTAAAAGCCAGAGTATAAAACTTGATGCTTTACTTTTGTTTTATGGGGTATGTACTACATTATTGTCATTAGTGTTACCCGCAATAATTTTGAATATTAATAACGGTTTTAAGGATTTCGAAAGCTTAGATTTTAATATGTTGTTCTATTTGGTATTAGGACAGATAGTTTCTTTAGTTATAATGTGGCAAAGCTCAAAGCGAACTCTAATGATAGAGGGAGCCACAATGGCTAGAGAAAGTAATAGAATCTATTCTTTGTTCTTGAGCAATAAGATGTCGTTTTTCGAACGCAGGACATCGACAGATGTGACAAATAGATCGCTTAAGTACGTAGGAGCAAAAGTTGCGAAGTCAACAATTTATAATAGTTTGGTTGTTTGTGTTATTCAACTTGTAGTTGCATTTTTTATTGCTGCTTACATTTCGCCATATTTAGCTGCTTTTTTGTTAGTAATATCTTCTATATCATCGTTCTTAGCCTGGATGTCAAGGAAGCATCTAACTCAAATTAACGTAATAGAAGAGTCTTATCAAGAAAACATATTTAAGCATTTTGTAGAATCTTTCAATTCAATTTCAGACATCAAATCAAGAAAAGCAAGTGAAAACCTCTGTGGCGTTAATGATTCTAAAGTGAATCAACTCGTAGAATTTAAGATAGAGTCTAGTTTAAAACACCTAAAGTTTCCAATCACGCAAGAAATCATTGGTATCGTTGATATAATGTTGACGTTATGCCTGTGTTTTTGGTTAGTTCAATACAACAATACACCTTTATCTTCGGTATTTCTGTTTTTTTATACAAAACAAATTTTTTCTGCTTCATTTAGTCGTTTGATTGATATAAATGATTCATTTGGTTCTTTTGATGCAGCAGAAGAAAGAGGAAGAGATGTTATTGAATTTGAAAAAGATAATAGTATTCATAATCTCCATAGGGATAAGGTCGGAGGTCTCCACCGTCGTAACTTCGTCGAAAAGATATGCGTAAATAACTCAATTAGTTTTCCAGAATTAAAAATAACCAAAGGGCAATTAGTAGCTGTGACTGGTAGATCTGGTTCGGGTAAGACGACATTACTAAAAGTATTATCTGGGTTATACAGCGATGCTATATTGAAAAATGATGAAGGTGGTGAAATGGGTAATAATATATTAATTGCGTCAAATTATTATCAAGCTACTAACCAAGATTTTATTAGTGGTAGCGTACGTGAAAATATCGCTATGTTCGATGAAAATGTAAGTGATGATGATATTTTTATATTGATAGATAAACTTAGTTTAACACAAGTTGTAGCGTCACTACCTCAAGGTATCCATACGAACATCAGTAATTATACCAATCCATTTTCTTCCGGAGAAAAGCAGCGCATTTTGTTGTGTAGGGCATTACTCTCAGATAAGGATACTTTATTGTTAGATGAACCTACGAGTAATTTGGATGCACTGAGTTGTGATTTGATTGTGGATACTTTAAAAGGAACAGGGAAAACTATTGTTTTCACTAGTCATAATCCTAGGTCAATTAAAAATGCGGATCAAGTTATTGATCTTAACACCATATAGTTAAGGATATGAAGGTGAGTTTACGTAAGGTTATAACGCTAAAATTAGTTGTTTTTGCCGTGTCATCCATTGTTTTATGTTTAAGTTTTATCTATGTAAACGCGATTGTTGATTCCAATAAATTAGGAGGGAAAGGTACGCATGTTGTATCAATTGACAGCATCACTCGCTATGTGGAGTCTATCGGAACGATAGAAGCAGTTAGAATGATTGATGTCGGTGCAAGTGTTTCTGGAGAGATTACCGAATTAATGGTTGGCATAGGTGACAAGGTTTTTAAAGATCAATTATTAATCGAAATTGACCCTACTGTAAGTTCAAACGAGCTTAAAACAGCACAGAACGAGCTTAAGATGGCCGTTGCAAATTTTAACGTAAGCCAAGAACGACTTTTATATGAGAAAGAGCAATTAGAGCTCGTCACGCACTTAGTAAAGGTCGGAAGTAAAACATCACAAGAATTGAAAGAACAAAAACTTGCATATTTGGAGAGTGTAGCATCTTTCCAGAGCAGTAAACTTTCTAAAGAGACAGCGGTGTTGGAAGTAGATTCAAAAAAAGCGCAATTAACTTATACAATGATACGTTCTCCGATAGAAGGGACAGTGGTTTCAATACACGTTGATAAAGGTCAAACTTTGGTGTCAACCCAACAAGTAAGTAACTTGATTAAAGTGGCAAGTACGGATGTATATCGTATTGAGCTTCCTATATCTGAGTATGATATTTCAAATATATCTATTGGGTCTATTGTTGAATTTAATATTTTGGGAGTTTCAAAAGATAATTACACATCAAAAATATCTTCTATTGAGTTGACGCCATTAGATAATAGTTCAAAGGGTGTTAACTATAATGTTTCTTTTAACGTACCTAGAGAGTTGTCTGAAAGTGCTCGTATTGGTATGTCAATAGGTGCAAGAATAAAAACCGCGGAAGCTATTGATGTTGTTACTATTCCTAATCAATACATCCAATATGGCGCTAATGGTGTAGCTAATGTCAATGTATTAGTTGATGGTCATGTTATTGCCAAAACCGTTGAGCTAGGTTTACACGATTTTTTGAAATCGGAAATAATATCTGGAGTTGAGGTCGGTGATGTTTTAATTTTAGAAGGTGTAAATTGATGTCTTTGATTAAAATTAAAGGATTAAATAAAACATACCATAAGGCTGACAGTAGCACTGTTGTGCTAAATAATATTGATTTGGAAATTAATGAAGGCGAGTTAGTTGCCATAGTTGGTAGTTCAGGCTCTGGAAAGTCAACATTAATCAATATTATTGCAGGTCTAGACACTAATTGGACTGGTGATTATTATTTCGATGGAAATGATATGGGAGATTGCGGGAATGAAGAATGGGCGAAAATTAGGAACCGTTATTTTGGTTTTATCTTCCAATTATATAACCTAATACCGTATCTTAGTTGCTTAGAAAATATAAAATTACCTTTATCTTATTTTAATTCAAAAAATTCCCATTATTCAAATAGTATCGTAGAAACCATGAGACGCTTGAATATTGAAGAAGTCAGTTTTAATAAGCCTAGTGAACTATCTGGCGGGCAGCAACAACGCGTATCTATAGCACGAGCTTTAGCTAACAAGCCTAGGATTCTTTTAGCTGACGAACCAACTGGTGCATTAGACGTACAAAATAGCAACGAAGTAATTAAAATTCTAAAAGAAATTAATAATGAAGGAACGACTGTTGTAATTGTTACCCATGATATTAATATTGCTGAGTTGTGTGACAGAAAAATTGAAATTTCTGATGGTAAGGTGATTGATGACGTAAATGAGAACACTAATCTTCTTGGAAAGTTCCATAGTTCTAAGGAAGATAATATTTGTAACAAGAATTTTTTATATCGAGTCAAATGCGTGCTAAGGAATTCATTATTCTTATATATGAAGAATAAGACAAAGTTATTTTTGAGCCTTATAGGAGTCATTGTCGGTATTGCAACTGTAGTATTTATTTTATCAATATCCGAAAGTTTCGAAAAGCAAATAATATCAGAGTTGGCACAAATGGGAAACAATACTGTTCAGGCTGAATCTTACGAAGTGAAAAATGGATTATTAAACGAAAGCTCATTTGGTAAGTTGGTTAATTTAAAAGATATCGAACACATATCGCCATATTTACGTGAACACAAAGAATTAAATCAATATTTCAAAAACCCTAAAAAGAATAACTTTAGCAATAGTAGTACAATATTTGGTGTCTCAAGTGAATTCGAAAGTCTAATTAATTTGCAAGTGTTATCTGGGCGACTTATTAGTCCAAGAGACGTAGAGTTTTCGGAATCAGTTATTGTGATTAATGATGTATTAAATACACAATTTTTTGATTCTGAAGGAGCGATTGGAAAAAAAGTAGTTATAGATAATGTTGTTTTTTATGTTATAGGCGTCGTGAAACAAACTGATTTACGTAGTCCACAATCTATTGCATGGATCCCATATTCTACCTTTATCAATCGAATTAGTGATCAAGATTTCATTGATAGTTTCCATTTTACTGTAGTTAAACCTGAATCTGAGAAACTTGTTATTGATTATTTATCTAAGCTTACAAATGATAGTTATACATTTTGGTCAGATCAGGAATATATAGATACTCTTTATCGAGTTAAAAATTCATTCTCAGTTTTTATTTTGTCAATTGCTTCTATCTCTTTGTTTGTTGGAGGTTCAGGGATTATGAATATAATGTTAGCTTCCGTTAACGAGCGGTATTCTGAAATAGGATTACGCCGTGCAATTGGTGCCTCAAAAAAAGATATACTAGAACAGTTTTTAGTTGAGTCTCTTTTTATAACCCTATTAGGTGGATTTTTAGGGGTTTTGCTTTCGGTAGTTACATTATTAATTATAAAAAACATATTGACTGAGTTTGACGTTATATTATCTATTTCTTCCATTTTTATTGGTGTTGCTTTTTCTTTTTTTACAGGGTTGTTATTCGGTTTATTACCTGCAACTAAAGCTTCTAATTTAAATCCAATTGAAGCGCTTTCGAGATGATTTTTAAGAAAAATTTTTATTTGCTTATATCGTGCATCATTTCTGGTTGTAGTAATAATTCCAGCTACGGAAATGAAAGTATTAGAGAGGAACTAGATTTGGATAATTGGTTCTATGAGATAGAAGATTCTAAATTATTAATGGCACCTTATCTTTCCGAATTATTTATTAGTGCCGTTAACAATAATTTTCAGTTACAAACTTCTTTATTAGATATAAAAAAAGGAAAAATTAACAAACGTATTAACGACTATGATAAAAATGTTCAAATGAATGCCAATATCGGAACCTCTCATTCAAAATCACTAGAGCATGGTGGGAATTCTAATAATAGTTACACTACTTCTGTTGGTGTATTTTATGATTTTGATTTCTTTGGTAAGAAAAGCGTCGAAGATAAGTTGAACTTAATAGAACAAGAGTTGTTATTCTTAGATTTTTTGGGTCTTAGAAATGATGTTGTTACGTCACTTATCAATGAATACGTATCAATATCAGCTAATAAGTTACGACTTAACTTGCATAGACGAATTAAAGCTATTCGTATCGATGCGCTGAGAATCGAAAAGGAACGATTTGAATCTGGCGTTTCTGTTAACTCTGAAGTTATATTTTCTCAAAGAAAATTAGATTATGAATTGAAAGAAATAAAAAAAATTAACGAAGAAATTTTTGATTCAGTTAACAAAATAGAGAATTTAATCGGAAGGTCTGAAGTTGTTGATCCAAATGAAATTAGCGAACTTGACATTATAAATTTGCCTGAATTTAAAATTTCTGATTTGCCAGAAATTGCTGGCACACATTACAATGTGTTAAGTTCGATGCTTAAAATCAAATCTAGTTCATTAAAATTGGAGCGTGAGGAGTTGGAATGGTACCCGCAAATTTCCATATCGGGAACAATCGGTACTCAGGGGGATAAGTTGCTTAAGCTTTTTGAGAATCCAGCTGGTGCTTTGTCTTCTACAATTATTCTACCTTTTATTGAGTGGCATAAACGTGCTGTTAATGTCGATTTGCTTAATGTTGATTTATCGATATCACACTTAGATTATGAATATAAGGTTGGTTCCGTTGTAGATAATATGAACAACGCTTTAATTAATCTATATTCAGCACAAAGAGATTATGAATTTAGCCAAGTTGATTTGTCTGCTACTGAATTGACTAACTATTATAGTTTGAGTGAATATGATTATGGGTTTACATCAAAGTACGAATATCTTCTTTCAGAAGTTGAGCTATTAAATTCCAAATTGGCTCAAGTTGACGCTCAACATGCCTTTGTGAATGCCAAGACTAATTTATGTTCTGCACTCGATTATCATGGATGCTTCTAATTTGCTTTGATGTAATGTACACATCTCTCTTTTAACATAGCTGCGCCAACTAAAGGTATAGCCATTAAGAGTAGGAGTAACAACCATGTTTATTCAAGTTGTCGATAATAATTTCTTCCAAGTTTGCATTTTGAATATTGATGGAACTGTCTCGTCAAACCGGAAGGCTCATCGAGACAAGTTGCTCCACACAAGTTACCTACTTCCAGGTAATGGCTGATGAGCTATGGAGTAATGTTTAGCAAGTCTTGTTAGGGCTTGGTTTTAAGGTATCGGCTGATGCCAGCGTCACATTTTAAACTCAGTAATAGTTGCGCGTTTCTCCTGAGAGCCTATTGTTCGCCGAGTTATGAAATGTTGTTCTATGCCCAAAATCAAGCCTTTTGGGTGTTCCAAGACGTGCCTGAGTGCGGTATTTATGACAACATGAAAACCGCAGTAGATACAATGAAGAAAGGTAATAAGCGTTAGTCAATCGACGCTTTTTAATGGTCAACCATTACCTTTTCGAAGCTGACTTTTGTAGTCCCACTGTAGGGTGGGGGAAAAGGGCAGTAGAAAAGAACGTTCGTCATGCGAGGTCAATCATTGGCCAACGCATCCCGAGAGTAACAATGCTTGAATAACTACTTGGCTTGAAGCGCATTGGGTTCAGGAATGGCAATCGCGCCAGCCCCTCAATATAGTAACCAAGCCATTGAATAAGTCTGGTTCAACGAGCGCTCTCACTTAATGAAAGTAACGGCGCCATTCTATGGCTTTATCGAGTAAAGCAAGCGAGTGTCCTCGACATGTTTGGTACACTTCGATATAAATAATATTCAGTACCAACGAGTTACGCTAACCACCAGGGCGGGAGCATACT
>NZ_JBFRVD010000062.1:0-18995 GCF_041474985.1 Vibrio sp. 10N.222.49.C9
AAAGTGCGATCCCGCCCTGCGCTAACCACAGAGTCAGTCTGCACGCCAATCCCGATAAAATATTCATCATTGCGGAGTGGCAGTTCGTGGCTGAGCAGCAACGCGTGTTCAAGTCAAAACATGAGACAACCCATATCATCTACGATTGGGGATATTACTTATTAGTAGTTCAGCGTGAACCCGGTTCATTACGAAATTTCGTATCGTCCATCTACTGCCATACAGTTTTAAATACTTACAGTCTATCTTGTTGCAAAGAAACGGCAGAGATAAAGAAATAAGTACTCTTGAGCACCTTAAAATCCCTCAAACTGTAAGGCATAGCGAGCACGATTACCGAACTTGCTTCCCAAAACTGGCCAACTTATCAATAGGCTTAACCGAGACTGGAAACACTGCTTAAAGCGGAAGTATCAGATAGAGAGATACGCAGTATCGTTTATCAAATGAAAGTGGCTAAGTTCCCAGTTTATCACCACTTGTACGGTTCTGAGTTTAGTGAAACTACTGCAGACGAGTAACTTATTCGCGGTTTACACCGTTGTGAGTTTGGTTAAGGGGACTGATTGAACGATGTGGCAAGGCTAGAGCGATTATAGCTTTGGCAAATAAGCTTGGGCGTGTGGTCTGATGTGTTCTAGCCGTTGATTGTGAGTATGATTTTAACCGAGCTTTTAATCCGATGAAAACGGAGAGCCATCGTTGCTATAGTCTGATTACGCAACAAGTTGATTTAAAAGCACGTTAGGATAGATAGGAAGGAGAGAAATACTCATTGAGCTGGTCGTAAGTAGACCTAGAAATGCGTCGGATATATATTAGCCGCCGTACCCTTCAATTAGTCACTGCAGCCAGAGGTGCGTCCATATGTGTTGCTAATTTAATTTGGAAATCGAATAGATCTGTTTTTCGTCTTTTTCAATCAACTCGATATTTTTCAGGCATATTTGGCTTAGTAAGCAAATTCAATGCTTAGAGCGTAGCGCGAGTTTCCCCCTGACTGTGTGCTGTAATTTCTGAAATCTAATCGTCCTTCTAACAATTGGTTAACTTGTGACATCGCCGTTTCTGAGAGTGAGCGTTTGTGGTAACCATACCGCTCTTCTCAATACGTATTTGAGCCGTATAATTTCTAGCAACCCACTGAGCGATTTCGAGAATGGTCGAGTTCCTGAACGCTACCCTTTATCTTGGAGGAACAAGCGAAGTCACTCGCTTAATCTTAATAGCAGCGTAGCACGCTCTCGTTTCATAAATACCATCACCAGACACCTCTAGGATGCTTCGCCGTGTTTGGTTCAGTCAATTCGGGAGCACTTCTCCATCGCTAACCGTCGATAAACTTAGCTCAACTGCAATGATTTCATGAGTGCTTGTATCAACTTCAATATGAAGCTTTCTCGAGACACTACTCCTACTATCTGTCCCGTGTTTTTTACTTTCCATTCACCTTCGCCATAAACCTTAAGACCAGTCGCATCAATGGCTAAGTGTCGTATCGCCCTTGTCTTAAATGAAATCTCTACTTGCTTGGTTCTTCGGCTACTACAAGTGTCCTACGGACAACTTAACGATCATAGGCTAATCCAAATATCGAATAGATGAATCCTTGGAATGCCCTCTGGGGTATTGGTAATACTCGCTTTAATGATAGCCAAATCATTGAACTGATTTGAGCTACCGAGCTTACCCTGTTTGCTTTGTGGTCATTGACTAATCGTTTCGTCATCAATTAATAAGTCAGAGAGCAACGGTTAATAATCGTTTGGTTGCATTACTTCCAATTGATTGTTTTGTAACTAGGTTTCGACATGAGGCTACAACGTGTGGTGAATGTAGTTGATCAGATCGTAGGTTGAAGATTTAGTACCTTGATTTAGGAAATAAAGCTCATCATGAGAGGATGACTACGTAAGCCTCAGAGTATTCCTATCTCATTTTTATCTCCTAGTTCTTATAATCATGTTTCAAATTTGTGCTTATAAAAACTAGGAGATAAAAATGAAAAAACACGCATTAATTTTGGGTATTGCTTTTGGTGCGGTGAGCTTAAATGCTCTTGCAAGTAGTACGGCTACCCTTTCATGGACCGGACAAGTAGGTAGCGGCATCGCACATGGTGATTACATGATTACTGGTCATAATGGTTCCACTACAGCTGATGCATTTAGAGGGGATTTAATCAGCGTCGAATCGAATGCAAAATTCGCATCTAATCATATTGTGCTTGAGTTGCGTGAGAATACTGGTTCAGCTTCAGCTCCTGTTCCCGGTGATAAGTGGGGTATAGGTTCAGAGCTCAATGGTACTGCTGTTACTGCCATTAATATCACTTGGAGCGTTGAACATGTGGCTGGAACTATTGGCTCTGGTGTAGATATTGCTTCTCTAAATGGTGGTAACAATCCTATCATCGTGACGATCAATGGTACTCCTGTCGATGAAAAGGCCAGTTGGACAACGACAAGTCAAAATGAAGTAGGTATTCGCGTGAAAAATGATACACCACTAAATCCAAGCGAAGTTGCTGGTAAAGATATTTCGATCGAAGTTGGTATTTCAGCGACTGCGGCATAATTATTAATAATAGGTGGCATGTTATTAATAATTATCACTGCCACCATTTTAAGTTGTTTTAAAATCGATGAAAAAATATCTCGGTCTACTTATTCTGGTTTTCACATCAAATGTTAACTCTGCTGTGAAGAGATACGAAGAAAAAATTCGAATTCAAAGTGAAGTTGATGTTTCAAAATTGTACACTCAATCTATAACTGATATTAAAATGATACCAGATAATATTAATTTGAAGGTAATGTCAGACGGCAGTCGTTTTGAGAGTGAAACTGTGAGTCTAGTTATAGAAACAGATATTCCTAATCAGGTTTCGGGTGTGACTTTAAATGTCCCATACAGAGTTGAGCTTACAGAGAATAAAGCAGAATGTGCTAATAGGATATATCCATCAAATAAGGTCGACTTTTCTGCAAGTCAAAAAATGAATCCTACATTTGTTGCTGTAAAGATTAGTAAGGTTGGGTCTGGCAGTAACGATTACACCTATACGGGTATAGGTAGTCATGATGGCGTAACTTCTGTCAATGATTTTTCCGAAGTGTATATTCCTTCGGGTGGGATAATTGAGATGAAAAAGAACACTCATCAATTGAATCTTGACTTTTTGGCTTTCAATAGTATTGCTTCAATAATGCCTACAGGAAGCGCGTTGAATACAGAGTGCAGTGGTTCATTGTTGTTTACTGTTACTGTTGGCATATGAATTTGGTGAAAAATTTTGAGAAAATCGTACTATTATACTTTATTTTCTATCTTGATAGGTTCCTTATTTTTTGGTGAAGTTAAAGCAAAGAATGGAACCGTACCTCAAGGGTTCGATGATTTTTTTACTTTTAAAGATACTTTAATCCGATTAAAAAATCTTGATGGTAGTTTTAGCGAGCCAATGTTATTTAATGCGAATTATGACACGGCTAAGTTTGAGAATCGAGATTTGATTGTTCAATACTTAAATGTTAACGATGTGAAAGCTGAATATCATGAAGAAATAATTAAAAATTTTGAGAATGGTTGGTCTAACAAATCTTTTTGCCAAGGTTATGTTCGAGATTGTTTGATAACCCCTGATTTGTATGAGTTTTTATATAATTTTAATGATAAAGAAATTTATTTTTTTGTTGATGAAAAGATATTGAACTTAAATGCTAGAAATGTATATTCTGATTATCATTCAAATTTTAACGATTCACCAGGGTTTGTTAACAATGTTGATGCTTACTTTTCAGCTTATTCTAGCCAGAATTCAATTTTAACTATTAATGATAAAGCAACGTTTGGGCTACCATACGGTTATGTGAGGTCTGACCTAAGTGTGGCGGTATCTTCAGAAAAGCACAACGAGCTAACTGCTTACGAGTTGTCGTACAATCTTGATGTGCTCGACAAAGTGATTAGAGCTGGTTACTTCAAATATTCGCCAGAGGTAAATAGTACTGATTTCTTGTTAGGATTTAACTCGCAAGCTCCACAAACGGCTGTCGTTTTTGGCTCGTCATCCAACATGCTTGTTAGCGAAGCATCATCGAAGAAGCATCTCGCATTCTTTTCACCTCGGTCCGGTGATGTTGAAGTCCAAAGAGACGGGAAAATTATTTACCAAAGTCGCATTAGTGAAGGGAAAAATACCGTAAATTATAGTGAGCTTCCAAGAGGACGTTATCAAGTTGAAATCATTTTAAGACTTGGTGGAGAGACTATAAACCGTGGTAGTTATTCTGTTTATAACAACGATACGGATACACTGAGTCAAGGCGACATAGACTATATGTTGGCTTTTGGACAACTCTCCCCTGATAATGCCATTAATGATGATGTGATTGATAGCGATTTATTTGTTCAAGGGAGAATAAGTTATCAACTTTTGCCATCGCTGATGATTGGATCAGGGTTGATGAAGTCTTCGCAAGATACAGCACTAGAAAGTGGGATTCGTTATTCTTTATTAAGTGTTGATTCTGATATCTCATTGAGTGTTAAATTATTTGAAAATGCAAACTATATCAATGGTGGTTTGTCGTCAAACTACGGAAATATAAATTATGAAAGACTGGATAACCAAGGTAGTTATCTAGCTAATACTCTTCATGGTGACGAAAGTTATGAACGAATCTACTTGTCGACTAATTACCGATTTGGACTAAGTTCTTCTTTTTATGCAACGTATTCTTATAATAGAAAACTAGATGAAATCTATATTTATGGCGAGCGCACATACGAAGAAGAGAACTATAACTACGATGACCTAACAATTGGATATAGATTCAACTCCATAAATAAGTCCACTGTCGATATCAGTTTTAATACAGACTTTGATACAAATGCTGTGTTTTTTAATTGGACGTTACCATTATCTGATTCGATGGATTTTTCTTCGAGTATTTACGGAGGCGGAGATGACGCTTCAATTAGTCAAATGACCAACTCTATAAGTAAGAGACAGGTCTTTGATTCAAAATTGATTTCTAATTCTTTACAGGTTTCTAGTACCTACGATAGAAATCGCGATTCATTTTGGCAGAGTGGTACGTTTTCTGCCGATTTAAATAATCCTTTTGGAAGAGCGAGTACATCTGCTTATTTTTCTAGTGATGGAAGTGTTGGTATAAGTGGGAGTCTATCATCATCTCAAATTTTATTTGAAGACGGATATGTATCATCAAGCCCATCTAATTCTTATTTGGTTTTAGATATTGATAATAAAGAAAAATGGGACGATGATAATCAAATTGACCGTGGATATTTGATGGTTAAGCGGGATGGAAAAATAATGACCAAGAAAATGATCGAAGAAGATCAAGAGGTTATTCCATTGGGAGATTATGAAAAGTATGAAGTGTTTTTCGATACAGAAAGTGTCGACTTGTATAACACTGGTGATGCGAGCGTTAAATTATTCACAACACCAGGATCTATTGCAACAATAAAGCCAAATGTTCATAGAAAAGTGTCGTTTATAAGTGGATTTAATGATTTGAACGAAGATTTAGTTCAAGGTGTGACTTGTAAAGGTGAAGGTTGTATTAGCATCAATGAAATTACAGATGGTGTTTACCGTGTGACCGTCTTAGAAGGGTTGGATTTTCACTTGGCTTCTGAAGGAGGCGAGTGCTTTATTCCCAATAGAAACAAAATTGTACGCCTTAATCTCGGGCTTAACTATTGTCTGCCAACTGACTATGCGAATATGCACGAAATTGAGTTGGAAGGTAAGGGGTATCGAGCTAGCTATATAGGTGTTTTTCGACAGGAAAATATTGATAATAATGAGTTCCTTAATCAATTAAAAGACTACGGTTACAAAATTATTAAAAAAAATGTTGGTCAAACAATGACGGTTGTTTATGTTGCTCAAAACACGACCATGATGAATGCACTATTTTCTAATTACTCTGACCAGTTAGAGCAACTTAAAAAGATAGTTATAAAAAATAGTGCGAGCAACATTAAATATCCAATTGTAAATAACTAGGTTTGAATATGAAATTATTGAATACTATTAATCTAATCGGCATTGTTGGCCTTCAGTTTTTATCAACAGTAAATGCGTCTGGCTTGACGATTGATAAAATGTTTGTGATTGCAGATAAGAATAAGAATGGAATCGTTACAGTCGCTAATACTAATGATAAACCATTGTTTGTAAATGCGAACATTGATGAATTTCATGTGAATGATAAGGGTAGTGATTTTATAAAAACGCCCTATAATTCAGGTAACTTTGAACATTGGAAAATTAGTACAACATTAAATAAGCTTGTTCTCCAACCTGGTGAGTCTCGTAATGTAGGTATTCGAAGTCTTTGTTACAACACAACTTGTGATGACTCAAAAGATTTGATGTTTTTTGTTACTTTTATGCCTGCTCCATATACAGGTCCTAACGAAAGTGTTGAAAACTCATCTTCAATGCAACTAAATTACGGTTTCGCTCCCGTTTTTATTATACCAACGGATAAACCTAAAATAGATTATACGATTCGTTCAAATTCAGAAAATATCACTGTTGAGAACAAAAGCAATACAATGATTTATGTTTCTATCGATGATTGTGAAAGCAAGACGAATACAAAGCAATGTTACAGTCGATTCGTTGTAGTTGCTGGTAGAACTAAAACTTTTTCTCTTAATGAGCGCGTAAAAGATAAGTCTCTTAATATAAATGTATCCTCTTATAATGGTAGTTATAAAACTGAAAAAGTATTACATCCACTGGGGTTTATTAAGGACAAAACATGAAACGTATATTAATGATTGTGTTTTTTTTAAATACAGTATTATTTTTAACATTGCTTAATATTTTATTTGGTTCTCGGGCATTTGCAGCGGTAGAATACCGAGCAAATATTGATATTACTGGCACAGTATGGACTAACGCATTGAATGTAGATGTTTCAGCGAAAGTTCCTGCGGAATGGTCGCAAGCAAGTAGACTCGGATTACCAACTGTTAATCATTGGGTGCCTGGTACATTTGTTGCTGCACCGCCAACCAATGTTAGATTTTCTGGTACTGTCACCGGTCGCTACTGGGAGTCGGCTAATGTTCCAATTGGTGTTGTAGGCGTACAATATAATACGACTGGTATATCAAATATTATTTCTAACTCTGGTTTAGGACACGCTTGCTTAAAGGATAGTATTTCCGGCTCAATGATTGATATGAGGGGGGCAAACTGCATGTCTGCTAGTAAAATATCAAATGCTGCTTCTACGATACCTTTTATTCTATATCGTCCAATTATTGATATTCAAGATGCTGATATACAAAAAGCATTAGATGGGCAACCTAAAGGTGTCTATACCGCATTTGTTCCTATTTCAATTAAGGTCAACTACTACGTTGGAAACGTACTAACTCATCGAATAATCAATGAAACAATATCTATAATTATTAACTATGACCCTGTTTGGATAACAAGTGTACATCTAAGTAATAAAAATGTCGATATTACAACAGTTTATGATTCCACCTCTCGTACTGTTGATGGTGTGCCTGAAGATGTCAGTGTAAGTGTTGCAGGGTATTTCGATAATGGGATTAGGCTATCAATTAGTAACAGAAAGTATTCTTTAAATCATGAATCCGTGTCAGGTCCAAATATCCCTTACTATATTCAATGTATAAGGTGCGGTTCTAAGCTTACTGAAACTATCGAAATGGTAGATAAAATCGGAGAAGTTAAAAATGATAATGTGCTGATTGGAAGTGATCCTGCGAAAAATATTACATTTGTTTTAAGGTTTGGTTACTCGAACGTAGATGGTACTACCCTCATTTCTGGTAAATATAACGATATTGTCGATGTTACTATCGAACCGGTGATTTAACATGTATAAAATGATTATTTTTCTATCAGTTTTATTATCTTTTGGGTTAAAAGCTAATGAAAGTTTAGATGTTAATTACAACAACATGAAGTTAGGTGTTGGTTATGTTAGCAGTTTGAAAGAAAACAAAGAAAAGTATTTAGAGTCACAAGGTTTCGAGTTTTCTATTGGTTATAAATTTGAAAGCAAATGGTTGTTGGAAACAGGATTTACAGACTTTACAAATAAAAATGAAATACAACCTAATGATATTTTCTTACGTTCTAAGAAAAATTGGCAAGTGAGCGACTACGCATCAATTTATGCAGGTTTTGGCTTGAGTTATTTGGAAGATAATTTCAATCCTACAATTAATATGGGTATCAATTACCATTTAAATAATGATTGGTATGTGGATGTAGGTTATCAAAGTTTGATATCAAATAGATATGATGACGTATACTCATTTCTTATTTCTTTAAATTATAATTTTTCCGTTCGATTCAAGGAAGAACAATCTAGCATTTATTATGAACCGATAAGTGTTATTGCCGATACTGATGAGGTGAATATCTCATCAAGTGAGATGAACTTACAAGAGAAAAAATCGAAGAAATATTATGACTATTATGTGGTAATAAAGTATGACAACCTTACAAAGATTGGTAAAAAACTAAATATACCACTTGGTGATGTTATTTTAGCAAACCCACAATTGTCATTGAGAAATAGATCAATCGATTTAATCTATCCGGGTGAGCGTATTTTTTACCCAATAAAACAATAGTAATATAGGCATATTGTAATGAGAATAAAAGAAAGTTTTTTTTCACATCGTTCGAAGCTTTTATTGTATAGTCTTGCTACTGCCACTTTGTACGGCTGTGGTGGTGAAAGTGAAAGTGGTAATTCGTCACTGAAGCCGGTAGACGTAGATGCTCCTGTTCAAGTTGTTGCTAAAGATGCATTGTTTAATACAGAGTTAGCCCAAGATGACTTCGTCGTTGATTTGTATGACGTTGTGTTGAAGGATAGCGATGATAATGCATTTAAGTTAACTAATGTTGTTAGTGTTAATAGTAATGACCCTACGTGTAATGTTTCGTCTATTGATGAATACTCTTTTACTGTTCCACGGAAACAGGCAAGAGTATGTGATTATAATTACCAGATTGCCACACTAACGAATAGTGCTTATAGTGTATCTTCTCAGTCAAGCACTGATACAAATACTGCTATGGTTAGGGTTGTTGTAAGCAATGCTAACAGTACAGAACTGCCGCCTCTTTCTCAAATTGCTTTAGTCAACGATTCGAGTAGTGTTTATCAACCAGTATCAATTAATCTACTCGATGAACTTCTAGAGCAGGGTATGGACGTTTCAAATATGGCGTTAGGGGGGAGTGTGTCTCAACCATTTGGTAATGCGTCAATTGTAAACGTTGATACTGGTAATGATAAAATTACGTATACGCCTGCCCTCGGATTTACGGGCCTGGATAGGCTAATGTACAGTTATACGGATAGTGCTAATGCGATAGCGTATAGTGGCACTATAGATATTGTGGTTTCAAATAGTGCAAACCAAGGCATCTTAGTTCTTAACCCTGATGTTACCTATGATACGGGCAAGGGCTATGTTTCTCTGGAGAATGCTCGTACAGGGTTTGATATTGATGTGAGCCCTTATGTCTCGTCAATCGATGGCGATGCTCTACAACTTATTTATGTCCATTCGATGAGCGCGCCACATACTAGAATTAAAGCTTCCAATGCTAATAACCCTGCTAATATGGAGTTTTTCTTCCAAACTTCCGTTCAGAAAGATCATAGTGTCACTTATGTGGTCAGTGATAAAAAAGGTGCTTATGCAATAGGTCACTTAACCATTGTTGTATTGGATGAAGACGCTCTTCCAACTTGGACGGATATCACTCATCCAGCATCTGGAACGTTGTTTTTTGCACCCAAAGGCATCAATGAATTGGTCGCTAACAGTTATTTGTTTACGGATTTGTTTAATGTGAGTCAGTCTGGGGCAAATTACTTAGTTGGACGATTGAACAGTAATGATCTGCTTCATTACTGCGATCTACTTGGAGCTGAAATAGCGACGGCCGCTGAACTAAAATCTTTGGTTGATCGAGGTTGGACGACTTCATCTAAATGGCCTAATGCAACGACTTATCTGGTTAAAGAAGACTTAAGCTCTAGTGTCTATAAGTTAATGGATATCTCACTTCCACCTTACACTATTGATAGAGCGAATTTGGATGATCCAACATCAGCATTAACGAGCTATTTTCCTGCTTGTGTACTGAGAGGGAAGCGAATGCTGACAAGTCTTGCTCTTTCGGCAGCTCCCCCAACAGGCACTACTTCACTTGTTGTTGCGCAAGGCTACCCTATAGCGGCAAACTTGTCGGGTTACTATAATGATGGCTCTCATGAAAGTGATATGATTGCCTACGATCAATCGCTTGCAAATTATGTGCAAAGTACCGAAATCTTTGAAGTTAAAGGTAATCAACTTACTGGTAAAACAGTGGGAACGACAGATGTACATGGAGAATACGATGCATCTAATGATCCGTTGCGTTCGAACAAATTGTCAATGGAGGTCACTAATGCGGTTGTAACCAGTGGTACTTTGCATGTATCGAGCAACTCCGTTCCTTTGGGAGCAGAAATTACATTGACTGGTGAAATAAACTTCAGTGATGGAACGAAAAAGCAATTACATGAAGCGGGAACCTCAATCAAATGGATCAATAGTACGGCAGGGAATGAGTTAACTGGCAGCTCCTTAGTCACTGTTAATTGTGATACTAGCTCTTGTAAAGCGAGAGCCAATAGCACAACTACTGGTTATATTGAGCTCACATGGCGTTCTGGTTCAGTATCAGCGACAGCTCAAACCATTAATGTAAATGGAGCTCAGCTTGTGAGTCTCGATAGTATTACCGCTTCCGATGTGAATACTAGTGTAGTTACGGACTCGTATCCGTTAGGGCGCAAATTCAAATTGACGATCTCAGCTACATACACTAATGGCACTAGGGATGTATCAACAGACCCAAGCGCTAATTGGAATTTTGATAATACACATTTTGATCGTGATGAAAATAGATTTTCAGGCCTAACGATTCAGAATTCATCACCGATTACTTTTCAACTAGGCTCTAAGACGTTAACGAAGAATATCAAATTGACTGGTGCATATATCACGGGCGTTGAGATTACCGAGACGAATGTTAGTCGTCCACAAGGGTTATCTCATCGCCTAACATCAAGAGTAATTTATAGTGATGGTTCAGCTTCTACTGGTAACGGTATACCGGGTTGTACATGGAGTAGTAGCAATCATAACGTAGCAACGGTTGATCAAAGCGGCCAAGTATTGGCTTCTTCAAATAACATCGGGAACGCAAACGTAAAATTATCATGCGTTAACTCGTATAACCAATCATATAGCGACTCGGCAGTCTTTAACGTGACTAACGCTATAGCAATGAGTATGACGGTAAGCGCTCCAAACGGCACGGAAACAGTGAGACATCATAGGCTAGCATTTAAAGCGGTAGCGGATATGAGTGATGGTACTAGTGTTGATGTTACAAATCGTGCGGCTTGGAGCCTTTCTCATGCTGCGAGTGGCGTTAGTGTGGATAAAGGGGTTGTATTCACCCCTATGAACCATGACTCCTCGTATGCTTGGGCAAACCCTCAAATAACGGCAAGCCTTGATGGATCGTCTGATAGCATAAGATATACCGTTGATAACGGTCTAATTTTTGGAAACGATTATTATTGGATTGTTCCTATAGCTGGTACGTGGAATCAAGCTGTTAATTTTTGTAATAATCGTAATGGTTTTGAACGACCAGGTCACAACGATATACAGCATCTTCGTGGGAATGGTATTGGCGGTTTATGGACAACAGCATTTCCCAGTCGAAGCAAGCTGATCTGGGAGGCTTGGCGCGACAATAGATCAGCATACTTCACTAATATTGAAACTGGTGCACGAAGTTACCACTGGCAGACCGAGACCTATTCTATGACTTGCATTAAAAAGTAAAAGTTATATTTAAAATGCCACCAACAAAGAATTTGTTGGTGGCATTTTTTGCGTAATTGAATTTTGAAATAGAGCGACCTCGTTTCGCATGCTTTTTAGTCAATACGACAAGTTTCAGGCATGCCTAATCCAGTAAGCTTGTTCAACGCTTTTATCATCGCGTAAGTTTCACCCTGACTGTGTGCTGTAATTTCTGAAATCTAATTGTACTCTGAGCAAATGTTTAACTCGATATATCGCTGTTTCTGAGAGTGAACGTCAGCGCTATCATCTGACACCTCAAGGATGGTTGTTTTGTGACGAGGTTTAGGCATAGGGCTACGAGAGGTAGTGGATGTGGCTGTTCAGATCGTAGGTTCTCAATTTAGTTCCATCGATTTAAGCAACAAAATCACGCATTGTAGGTTCTGTAAGTGATTGAAAAATTAAAATATTAATTAGATTTTTTGTGTGTAAAGTATAACGGATAAATTTAGTCGCTAGACTGTTGTTGTGCAATGTTCTACTGTTTAAGGGTTGAATTATAACTCAAGGAAGACGTTATGCAATTTGCAACATCAAAAGCGACCTATATCATCTTTTTAATATCATTTTCCCCAGTGTTGAATAGTGCTTCAATTTCGCTCAATTGGTTAGGTAAAATCCCAGAGTTCAATATGCCCGAAAATCTGACTATAGATAAGGATGATCTTAAATGGGAAATCGATGGCTTGAAGCTTATCTACCCCCTCAAGGAAAATTTGGAAAGCACTAGAGAACTAAAAATCAACCAAACGAATGATATAGTCACTATCTCCTATCATTTATAAAGAGAAAAAACTTACCAAGCTTAAGATAGATGAAAGATCATTACTTTCTTAGAATTTATTTATTAAAGCACGCCATGTGAGAGTGTGGTGCGCTTACATAACAAAGGGTCCATCTTCCGTAAATATATACTTAATAATGAGCAGTCAGAACAATGTTCTGGGAAGGGGAGTAATGCCTAATAATTTGATATTTAGTCATTAAAATATGAGCGCGACTTAACCTCCGAATTCTACTCATCCAGCACGAAGAATAGGAGCAATTCTTCACCCCAAAGGTGAGTTGAAATGACAAAACGACGTACCAACCTAGAATGGCAAGCATGGTTTGAACAATATGAAAGCAGCAGTATTACCCACGCACTTTTTGAGAACAACATGGACTGAGTTTATCTACGTTCTTCGCAAAGCGGCGTCAACTCCAAATAGCAAACCAGTCTGAGCCTATCGGATTTGTTAGAGACGAAATCGTCGAAAAGACAATTAAGTATCAGGTCCAGATAGCAACGGTTAACATGACACTTCTCATCAATGATGTGGAGCTGAGTATTCTTAAAGCACCAGAGATTTACCTTTATCGTGAAAGCGTCGATTTTAGAAAGTCCATCAACGGTCTTGCTACGATTTTCGAAAATGACACTGACTTGCTTCTTGGCAGCGGTGCTTGTTTACCAATAAACAGCACGATAAGATTAAAGTGTTGTACTGGGTGAAAACAGGCTTCTCCCTTTGGTATAAACGCCTTGAAAAAGCCAAGTATAAGTGGCCTTCAAAAGAGAAAAATCAGGTGTTTACCCTCACTCAATTTGAGCTTGATAGACTGCTTTCAGGCTTCACAATTATCGGCCATGAACCCGTGTGCGTCAAAATAAACGATTTTACAATGAGTTAATCGTGAACAAAGCCTTATCCACCAAGCGTTAACGGCACGATTTTAGTATAATAAATGCCATGAAAAGACGCCAAGTATCAACCCAGAAAATCAAAATGTTGCCGAGCTACGAGCAATGGTGAAAGCCCTGATGCTCTCGCAATAGTATCAGGAATCACAATGGTAACAAGAGCGTCAATTGCTGCTTGAACAGCTTAAGCTCGCATTCGCCCGCCAGTTTGCTAAATGCGCGGAGTCGAAAAAGCCTTACGATGAATCATAAGGTGACCTCTTCAACGAAGCGGAATGTGAAGCCATTAAGGAAGAAGAGGTTGAATTGACGACTATCAAAACAGTCGCGAGAGGGCGTGCCCTATTGACTTTTTAGTTGACTACAACGGTTATCTACAAACCGATGGTTACGCTGCTTATGATTGTGTTCATCAAGTCACCAGTATGAGGGGCTTGGTTCATGCTCGGGCAAGTTTATGGATGAGAAAAAGCTTCAAGGTAAAGGTAAGTCGGGCAAGGCCGATAAGGCGTTGGCTAAAATCCCAAAACTCTACGGGATAGAATTACGCAAAAAAGGTGCGCCTACTGAAGAATGAAAAGCAGAGCGTCAAGCGCTTGCCAAGCTGATACTGGATGACCTTTACCAATAGATGACGACCCAGAAAGTGATATGTTCTAGCCCACGAGGCAAAGCGATAAAATACACGCTCGGGCAATAACCTAAGCTCATTCGTTATATCGACGATGGTCACTTATCTATCGATAATAATCGCGCTGAACGCGCAATTAAACTGCTGGCTATTGGAAGAAAAATTGGTTATTCCTTAATGCACCAAACGGCGCTGATGCGAGCGAAATATTTTACAGCATCATCGAGACCGTGAAAGCCAACGGTCTTATCTTCTACGACTACATAGTCAAGTGCATGAAAGAGTTGGCGAAAACAGAGCCTGATATCGACGCACTCCTACCTTGGAACTTCAAACACTAGTTATATCGCCCCATGGGCTCATGGGGCGTTTACATTAAAATGAGAGTAAGGCGTTGATTGAGTACCTCCACCTCCATACTCTAAAATTTAAGAAGTTAAGAAAGCTCGACAATTAACTATAACTTATTAATCCGAATCGGGAGCTTAAATAATGCGACATGAGTATTGTTGGATTGCGTTAAGCTAACGTAAATATCACCACTTTGCTCACCTATAGCTAAAGTGTCAAACTTATCTTTAGGTATGCTCAATCGAAATTGAGGCAATTTTCTGGACTGACAACCTACCGAAGCATTCATTACTTGTGTGCCACAATCGTTCTTGCGATTAGCAATAAAATTAATGGGATAACCGTTAGTTAATTCAAAAACCAAATCTGTCGAGCCCCAACCGTTGTGAATAACAGTTTCTGGGTTTCCGCTAACGGGGATGGTTTGCAATGTTGCTTGCATTGTAAACCCATAATTTGCCAAGTAATTAAAGTAGTCACTGGCTTCGAAATTGTGACTAAGTGAGTCCGAAGTGAATACCATTTCATCAAGTTCAATCATATCGACAACCTTGACAGGTTGCTTTAAATGAATAGCTTCCCCTTCTGTGTAGTCAAGTGAAAACTCATAGGTATAGTAACCCAATATGCGAGGTGTATACGCCACCTCAATGTGACATTCTGTATCGCTATTGCCGGCTAATATCGAGCCACATGTATTAGTATGGACGACGAGGTCTTCTGAATGGGTAATTTTAATACCTGTAGCTGGCGCGATTGACTCATTTTTAAAATAGTATTTAATCAAGTATGTACTATTTAAACCGACTAAAGATGACCCACCCTCTACTCGAGAAGATACTACAACATCGCTCACTACCGCCGAACTTTGAATTTTTACCTCATTTCCTTCCATATAATACAAGGAAGAGGTGAATTGATGCTGACCTTTTTCACTCGCTGTAAACGTACCTGAAATTTCACATTCTTTTCCTGCGGCCAAGGTACTGATGGAACCGCATGTGTTCTTGGTAACATTCACTGGAGCAGTACTAGATAACGTTGTATGAATCATACTTGCGTCATGGAAGTCACTCAAGTTTCGATAGATATAACGAATTGGATATGTACTATTTAGTCCTACATTTTGTGGCAATCCAACCTCTATTGAGCCAACAATAGGAACGGTAACCACTTCACCAGAGAGAACAAATGTTTCTTTTAAATTAGCACCGTAGTTTAAATTACCTACTAACTCTACGGGACCAAGAGTTTCGGAAAAATACTCCCCACTCAGTATACAAGACTCCCCAGCTGGAAGAATGTTGCCATCACAACTGTTAGAAACAATCGTTACACCTTTCGTATGCTCAGATGTAATCGTCAAGGTTTCAGTGTCTACATTACTTGTATTTGTGAAAGTGACATGAAAGGGGTAGCTATGATTTAGAACCATGTTATCTGGAAATCCTTTGTCAACTTGACTGTTTAACGAATGAGCAGAAGCCATAGATAAAGTTGAGTTTGCAATTACTACCGTTCCTTGATCGAACATTAAATAATTCGCATAGAGTTGTATGCCGGGTTTAATTGCAGAAGTGCTTATTGAAAGATGGCAGCTTTCTTCAGACCTAATCGTTGAATCAGTACATGTATTACTTAGAACTTCATAATGTTCTGGATATAAGTGGGCAAAACGTATTCCTGTCGCATCATGGTTTTTATTTGTATTGGTAAAAGTAACAAGGTAGTTATATGGTTCGTTCAATACCATTTGTTGAGGTATATCCTGGTCGACGCTGGCTACAATTGGAGCTTCAACTACATTACTCGTTGTGGTTGCATATGCGGTAACACCATCATCACTATACACAAGAGCGGCTGCTGTTAACGTGCCAATTTGGTCTGCCAAGACAGACGCAATCATTGAACATGACTCGCCAGGGTTTAGCGATACACTATTACAGCTATTAAACCGAATGTGACTGATGCCTGGGGCCAACAACGATGTCTTTAAGTTAACCACAGGTTCAGAGTTCATATTTTTAAACTGGAACTCTACATTATAATTGTTTTCTATTGCTATGTTTAGAGGTAAGCTAAGTACGGTATTTCCAATTAGAGTATCCTTTTTCGGGACGTTTTCTGTACCCACAACAACAGGTTCCCCTTCGTCATATGTGAGTTCGTACTGAATGCCGTAAGAGTCTGCCCTTGATGGAATATAGTCACCATGTAAATAACACGCTTCTCCACCTTTCAATGTTGAACTACATGTGGTTTTCACATTCGTTAGTGTTTCGGAGTTCGTTGACTTAATTTTAATGTTATTCGCTTGAGCTTGCCCAGTATTAATAAATACGAAACTAATAGGGGACGCTTTGTCTATATCAAATTTTTGAGATAGATTTGTGTGGACATACCCTACGATTGCACTATCGGTAGCATTGGTTTGATTGGTATAGGTTTGATCACCTATTCGTAATGACAATTCACTAAAGCCACTTTTTTCTGGTGTGACTCTAAATGTCACTGTACACAAATGAGTGTCGTCCAAATCTGTGGATAAACAATCAATACTTGAATATTCTACCAACATGTTTTGAGTTTCAAACAGGGTTGTAGTATCTTCAGTAAGCTTTTGTTTCAATAATACAGTAAATGCAACGGGATAAATATCACCTATTACTGTATTTGAAGGTAATTTCGTAACGAAAGCACCATCATTAAAATTACTAATAGGTTGGAAGGCATTATGATTATCACAACCTGTAAGCGTAATTAAAGATAGAGCTCCACAAAAAATCAGTTCAGATTTATACTTTTTAAACATCGACATTTTAATCTTATCAACCTTTTTCTAAAATTAGGAGTGTTGTTATATTTTCGAGAATCCTGATGTGTAATATATCTATTCCAGAGAAGCAATATCAGCCACCTTAATTGGGAGCTTTCTTACGATAGATTAGGAGTGATTCCCTCCGTTTCTTGAGAGTTTGTTAAAATTACACTAAGGACAAAATTTGGATTTTCTATCTTAGTTTCTTCTGAATTTCAATTAAATTAGGTAAATCAAATAGTGCACTTTTATAACGTTCCAAAAATTTCTCATAATAGTCTTCTGCTAAGCTAGAATAGTGGGCCTTCTGTTTGTTTCTTATTACATGTTCTTTTGCTTTTTGCACGCTAATGCCATCTTGATAAATTATTTTTTGGATCTTTTTCTTATCTTGATCCCTCAGTTTATAGACTTCAAAATAAATGATTTTCTTTGCTTGATTATTGGTAAAACCGCTTTCAATAAGCAATTTCTTGCTCATGTGGTAAAGGGCATTTTGGAGCTCTTTCATAGTGTTTATCTTCGCTATTAAAATTGGCAAAATCTGAATTTTCACTTAATCACTTTTATAAGTTTGATTAGTGTTTTTTTTGCAACTCGATAATCTCAATGATCGAAGATGAATTGTACTTATCTAAAATTCTAGTTTTGTAAGTACTGATGGTTTTATTGCTTAAAGAGAGTAGTTCAGATATTTTCTTGTTAGAATAACCTTTTGATAGATAGTTAAATACAATAGACTCTCGTTCAGATAGAACTGGAGAACTATTTTTTACATTTAGATTTTGTTTGAAAACAGAGTAACCTCGACTGGTAGTTATGATTGCATCTTTGATTAAAGATAGCTCTTCTTTTTGGGATATATAACCATTAGCTCCAATGTCTTTTGCCATTTGATTAAGGGTAGGGTGCTCATCGGATGATATAAATAGTACTTTCCCTTGAAAGCCTCCTTTTATTAGACGGCGGATGAAGTCTAAGCCACTACCGTCCTTTAGGTTTACATCCAATAAAATTAGCTCTATCGAATCTTTACGGACATATTTAGCTGCATCTTTAATTGAGTCAGTTTGAAGTATAATCGACGCAATTTTGGTATTTTCAAGCATTGTAACTAACGCATTACGTATAATAGGGTGGGTATCTACGATTAGTGTATTCATTGAGTTCATTGTCATCTCTCTTTCATTAATTAAATTGAGAAGTCCGTGCTCATTGATTCCTTACATATAATGTAGGATGATTCTGAATGAATGTGTGGAAATCATACATTCCATTTTGGAAAGGCTTTGATGTGATGGACGCATCTCCCTTCTAGCATTGTTGTACCACACTAAAGGTCCAGCCATTAAAGGTAGGAGTAACAACCATGTCCATTAAAGTTGCGGGTATCGATTTAACCAAGAATTTCTATTGAATATTGACGGAACTATCTCGTCAAACCTTATACAGTGCCTTTATCAATATTAGCGGCAAGATTGATGGTGTAACTCAGGATATAATTGGCTTTGTTTCCTAAATCA
>NZ_JBFRVD010000063.1:0-23759 GCF_041474985.1 Vibrio sp. 10N.222.49.C9
ATTTGATCAACAACGCCCTTCTTGACCTGAACTGAATACCCGTAGTTACGGCCTTGCTCGCTCAGGTCTTCAGTGCAACGACTGCTAATTTAAAAATGGGCAGGATATATCACCGACGTAGCTACAAACAAATATTGGCTATAATTAGTTGCCATTATTGACCTTTATTCAAGGCAAGTTATTGGTTGGTTTATGGGTACGAGAATAAAGGCCTCATTGATCTGTGATGTCTTATCGATGGCTTTATTTCGCCGAGAGTTTCCTGAAACGGTTATTACTCATAGCGAGGTAGTCAGTATTGTTTGAAAGACTATTGAGGCCTCATAAGCACCTATAACCTAAAGCAAAGTATGAGTAGGAAAAGAAATTGCTGGGATATAGAAAAGGGCTAATACGCTTAGGTAATAGCTTCTAACTCGATCAGGTTATCAAGGGCTTCTTGGTCGGTTTTACCACAAATGACAGGGCAAGCTTTGAATTGGTGACATACCTTCGGGCGTGAAGGTTGACCAAATAATTTGCAGAGATCTTGCTCATTTAATTGGATGCAGCGTACCCCAGCAGGCTTACCATTAGGCATTCCAGGAATAGCAGATGTAATACTTGGAGCGATACAGCATGCTCCACAACCTAGGCGACATTCCATCAAATTAAACTCACTAAATAACAGGGTGCGCGATAGTAGCAAAAAATGATGAGAGTGACAGCTGTTGATTGAATCAAAGAATGAACAATTATTATCCTTGAACTTTTTATGGGCTAGCGGTATAACACGCACCCCAGTAAAAGAGTAAGAAGTAATCCTATGACGAATCCATTTTGGCAAGAAAAGACACTAGAACAGATGACCGAGAATGAGTGGGAATCACTTTGCGACGGTTGTGGTAAGTGCTGCCTACATAAACTAATGGATGAAGATAGCGATGAAGTTTACTACACCAATGTGGCGTGTAGCTGGTTAAACGACAAAACATGTTCGTGTAAAGATTACCCGAACCGCTTCACTTCAGGTGAAGAGTGTTTGAAGCTGACTCGTGACAAGATCGATGAGTTTCACTGGCTACCAGACACTTGTGCTTACCGCCTTTTATCAGAATCTAAGCCGATTCCTGAATGGCACCCGTTGATCACCGGATCAAAAACAGAGATGCATGCAGCAGGTGAAAGCGTTCGTAACAAAGTGGTATACGAAATCGATGTTGTCGATTGGGAAGATCACATCTTGAACCACCCGAACCGCTAGTTAACGAAGACTAGTCAATCACCCGAATAAAAAAAAGGCTCACATTTCTGTGAGCCTTTGTCGTATTTAGGAGGGTCCAAATCAATGGACTGTGTCATGGCTAATGTCAAGCAAGCGGTAAGTCTGCAACCACCTGATTGAACGTGATACGAGCATTCTGAGCTTGCTCAGATAACTCGATCTTTTTCGCTTGTGCGGCACTAAGATTACTCTCGGCCTGCTCAAGTGCTTGTTGTAGGTTCTCTGGTAACTCGTGAGTTTCCATTTGTGAACCTTGTTCTAATACATAAGCGCGAATTTCTTTCTTCACTGCGGCAAGTTCTGTGTAAGCAACACGCTCAAGTTCTGCGGCTTCTTGTGCTGCATCTCTTTCTTTCTCAAACTGAGCCAACGCCATACCTTCAGCAGACCAAGGGTCCATGTCTGGCAGTTCTTCGATGTTGATCGTTGGCTCGATATACGCATCTTGATGGCGTAGGTCGAGGTTAGTCGCACGAACCGCTGAAATCATCAGCATCACAGAGATAGCAAGCAGTGGTAAGCCACCAACAATCGCCGCCGTTTGTAGCGTACTTAGACCGCCTAAGAACATTAGAATCGTTGGTAAGAACGACAGAGTAAATGCCCAGAACATACGGTTCCAGCGCATTGGCTCTTCGGTCACGTTGTTTTGTACAACAGACGCTAGGATGTATGAGATAGAGTCAAATGTTGTTGCCGTGAAAATGATACACAGCATTGTAAATACAGCGATAACCAGCGTGCTCATTGGCAATTGTGCAAGCATCGAGAAGATAGCTTTGGTTGCGCCTTCCGCATTCAAAATGGCAACGACATCTAGCTCACCAGAAAGCTGCAGTGATAGGCCGTAGTTACCTAAGATCATGAAGAACAGGAAACAACCTAGAGAACCAAAGAAGATCGACCCTGACACCATTTGTTTGATGGTTCTGCCGCGAGAGATACGCGCAACAAACAGACCCATACTCGGTGCAAATACTAGCCACCATGCCCAGTAGAAAATCGTCCAGTCTTGTGGGAAGTGAGTGTTTTCGAATGTACCGTAACCACCAAATGGTTCAGCCCACGTTGCCATCACGAAGAAGTTAGACAGTAGACGACCAATTGAGTCTAAGCCTGTTTCTAACATGAAGATTGTTGGACCCGCGATCAGAACGAAAGCCAGTAGACCCATCGCACCCCAGAAGTTGATGTTACTTAGGATCTTGATGCCTTTTTCCAATCCAGCATAAGATGAGTAAGCAAAAATCGCAGTACACACTAAAAGCACCATCACTTGCGTTAGGTTATTTTTAGGTAGACCAAATAGGTGATTTAGACCTTCAGTGATCAGAGGAGCGGCTAAACCTAATGTTGTTGCAGCGCCGCCTAATAGACCGAAAATGAATAGGATATCAACGATCTTTCCTGGTACGCCTTTACTACGGTGTTCACCAAGAACAGGCATTAATGCGCTTGAAATCTTTAGAACAGGTTGTTTACGTACGTAGAAGAAGTAAGCGATAGGAATTGCCGGGATTAGGTAGATAGACCATGCGATTGGTCCCCAGTGGAATAGGCCGTAGGTCGCAGCCCAGCGTACTGCTTCTTCACTGCCAGGTTCTAGTTGGAAAGGCGGTGATTGGTAGTAGTAAGCCCACTCAATACAGCCCCAATACAAGATACTTGCACCGATACCGCCACAAAATAGCATGGCAGCCCATGATGCAGTTTTAAACTCAGGCTCTTCATCAGCTTCGCCTAGTTTAATTTGTCCCATATCACTGAATACTACGTACACCATAAATGCACAGGCTGCGAGACCTAGAGCAAGATACAGGAATCCGAGTTGATCAGTCATGAATGTTTTCGCAACCGCAATCCAGTCTGCGCCCTGTGCAGGGAACAAAATGAGCGGGAAAACTATCGTGAGTAGGAGTGCTATAGCACCAAAAAAGGTTGGCTTATCGATAAGCTCAAAAGTGTTTTTCACGAGTATTATTCCATTAAAATGAGAGCGGAATTATGGAATGAACTCGTTTTTTAGACCTAATCGGGTCTATTGTCGTAACGATAAATCGCTTTTATTCTAGAGAATGCGATAGGTTGGCAAGGCTAAATGAGTGCGAGAAGAATACCGCCTACGGTTGCCGCTGCGGACAGGTATTGCCCCGCTGAATAAGAACCATCATCTTCTTCTTCAATCTTATCTGGGTGATCCATACCCAAGGCACCATGAGCGAATGACTCAACTTTATCGGTAACTGTCGCGTTTTCTGCTTCGACTTTCTTCGCTTCTTTATCAATTTCTTTTAGGGCAGATAAGAGTGCTTTGCCTTCATCAGAAAGCTTAACCGTATTTTGCTCAACCTTAAGCGGTGTAGGCTTTTCAGCTTCGTTAGCTGAACTCTTAGCGTTCATCTGCGAAGGCGAATACAGCTGAGTATTACTCGTTCCTACTGGCGTCATATAGCTCTCCTTACCTATCCTTAAATATAGTATCGGCAGAGGTGTGAAAAACTTGTGCAATTAATCATCGATAGTGATGTTTTTTTATTCGCACATTACATTTTCGTCTGCTTGGTTAAATCGTCTATTTACTAAGCAAGTCTTGTGCCGATAAGAATGTTTGATTTTAGATAGAGTTAGGATGAATGACGGGAACGTGATCAAGTTGTGACGATGGGCTAATTATCTAGGATTAGCCCATCGACTCTTTAGCTTAGAAGAGTGGATCAACAGGTCCTACTCACACTCTAGGCTAGCGCTACGTTTTGACAGATGCTTGTATGCCTTCATTCGGTTCTCTTTCTTTACAAAGCGAGCCGGCGGCGAAAGCACTTCAAGCTGATAATCACCGCTATCCGATGAGATCGCTTCAACCGGGCTGATGATGGCGATTTTTAAATCAGGGTTACGACGTAGAATTGATGCCGCCGTCCCTAAACCACCCTCGGTGTGGAACTTGCCAGCCACGTGAATCACTTGTTTATCAGGGTTTGATGCTAGGTAATCCACAATCGACTCAGCCATGGTTTCGTCCCAGGTAACCTGAGCGGCAAACTGCTTTTCTGTTTGCTCTGGCGTACCGTGATGCATAGAAGCCATGAACTTTTCTTTGTAAGGGCTATCGCCAGTATCCACTTCGGCAGCAATCCATTGGCGTTGCTCGGTCGATAATTGGTCTAGGTAAGGCAATCCTTTACGGCCAATACACTGCACGAATGGCTTTGGTGCATTTGCCGCAATAACATCGACGTCGTTGGCTTTTGCGAACTCAACTAACGCGCGGTAATCACTTTCGTAATTTGGCCAAGCTGCCGCTTGAGACATGAGAATTTGTTCGCCAATTTCGCCGTTTAAGTATTGGTCAAGTGTGGCTTGGTGCTCTCGAGTGAACTGTTCCATTGAAAGCGCAATGTTTGATGTTGCGTTGCGGCGCGCTTTTAAGAAGTCGGTTTGGAAGCGGTGAATGGCAGAATGCGTGTGCCATTCGCCAATTAGAACCACATCAGCGTCAATCAGCTGCTCGGGTAATGCATCGAGAGAAAGTGTTTCGCCTTGTGGAGAAGCGAACTGGTAGTCATAGAATGTGGAAACGGATTCCGTTTGAGCCACTTTTTGAGAAGTGTCTTTTGCAGGTTGACTAGCACAAGCCGTGAGAAGAGTAGCTAATCCGATAAGAATAATACGTTGCATGAAATGCCTCCTTGAAGAACACGCATACTAAAGGAGGCAAGATAAGATTTCAATGCAAACGATAATCAATATCAATTAAATTGGTTTGCGGTACACTCGCAGCATAAAGTCAGCTTCACAGTTGAATTGCTCTGCCTCGGTGAGTTGTAGTTTAAACTCTTCACTCGCCTTCCAAGCAAACGGCGTCATCTGTAGCAGGTCGAATGCATCTGACCCCGATAGTTCCATCATATAGTTTAGTTGCTCTTGATGCTCAAGCGTAAAACCTTCGATCACTTCTGGATCTTCGTCGTGCAAGCGAACGCCATCATAAATTGCATCACGCAGTTGATACAGGTGTCGGCTAGCTGGTGTCACGGTGATCACCACACCATTATCTTTGATGGTGCGTTGTAACTCTTCAGCCTTGCAAGGCGCGTAAATGCGTAGAATTCCGTCTAAGCTGTTTTCAGCAAAGGGTAGGCGATGGCTTGATGCAACTGAGAAGTCGACAGCAGGGTAGCGTTTAGCGGCGTATTTGATAGCAATCTTAGAAATGTCTAGGCCAAAAGTAGCCCCTTTCTTTTCTTGAAGATTCACAGCAATTTCGTTGGTGTAATAACCTTCGCCACAACCAATATCCAATAGGCTAGGCGTCTCTTCTGGTAGATAGCGAGAACACAACGTCACCACCGCTTGGCGCATTGGGTCATAGTGGTTACCTTCAAGGAAGCGACGACGTGCCTGCATCATCTCTTTGTTGTCACCTGGATCTTTTGAGCGTTTGTGGTGCGCAGGCATCAAATTGACGTAGCCTTCTTTCGCTAGGTCGAACTGATGGTTCTTTTCACACTTAAACGTACGATCGTTTTGAGATAAAGGTTGGTGACACAAAGGGCATTGGTAAGTCATGGAGACCTCTAAAGGAGAATAGACAGCGCAAGTGTAACGAGCTAAAACCAAAAAGTAAAAGAGCGACATAAAGCCGCTCAAAAATCGTTTTTTATAACTGTATTTATACGGTTATTGGGCACTAATCACAGTAATCAGCTGGTGGCTTTCACCAGGCTGTAATGTTTTTCCTGCTTCTAGGCTTGGTGCGTGCAGTGTTGATTCAACACATAGCATGGTTAGGTAACCGTCGTCTTGCATGTCGCCCATACCCGCAGCGCCTTCTGCCCACGGGTTCCACAGTACTGCAGAGTTATGACCGTGGTTTTCAACTGTTAGCGTGCGATCCAGCTTCTTGTCAGCAACAAAGATTTGCGCTTCTGGTTGCGTGTAAACGCGGTCAATCGTGTCGGTCAGTACCAGTTCAGATCCACCTTGGCAGATCTTGCCACCTTGCAGGCTATCAATGTACTCAGCACCCATACCAGTGGTGGTTGTGTTGTGGATATCGCCAACGTTTAGGTAAGTGTGTAGTGCACCAGAGAAAGTCCATGGCTGAGAATCAGTGTTCTTCACGTCCAGCGTTACTTTTAGTTGTTCGCCGATCTCAACATTCAAGCGAGCATCAAACTGATGAGGCCATACTGCTAGCGTCTCTTCGCTTGGCTTCAGACCTAAGCTAACAATCACGCCAGCTTCGCTTTCACGGTGTTCAACCAATTGCCATTCACTTGAACGGGCAAAACCATGTGCTGGTGCTGCAATGCGGCCAAACCAAGGCCAACATACTGGAATACCACCACGCAGAGCCGTTTTACCATCGAACTTAGCTTGTTGGCTCATCCAAATTAGGTCTTCTTGACCTTGCGGTTGGAATGACACCACATGGCCGCCAAACAGTGAAATCGCTGCGTTTGCTTTATCGTGGATAACGCGAACCAGTTTTACACCTTCGTGTTCAACGATAGTGACGTTGTCAGAAAGTACCGCCAGTGCAGGTAGAGTAGATAAATCCATTACATGATCCTTCTAAGGAAATTGAATTCAAATGCTGACTAGAGTGATGCTTGTGTTTTCATGAGTAACAAGCAGAGTCAGTATTAGAATTGAATTTTGCGTTTGGGCTATCTTGATGAGCTTAGACAGACGCGGTTTAAAAGATAGCAGGCATTAAAAAGGCGACACTAAGGTCGCCTTTTTCAAAGTCTGCTCAAAACAGCCTTCGCTAATGCTTATCTAAAGCGATTTCTAAAAAGAAATTACTTAGAGATGTGAGCGATTAGGTCTAGAACTTTGTTTGAGTAACCGATTTCGTTGTCGTACCAAGATACAACTTTAACGAATTTGTCAGTTAGAGCAACACCAGCTTTAGCATCGAATACTGAAGTTTGAACTTCACCGATGAAATCTTGTGATACTACTTGGTCTTCAGTGTAACCAAGAACGCCAGCCATTTCGCCTTCAGAAGCTTCTTTCATTGCAGCACAAATTTCTTCGTAAGATGCAGCTTCTTTTAGGTTAACTGTTAGGTCAACTACAGATACGTTAGCAGTTGGTACACGGAAAGCCATACCAGTTAGAAGGCCGTTTAGTTCTGGAAGAACAACGCCTACAGCTTTAGCAGCACCAGTTGAAGATGGGATGATGTTTTGAGAAGCACCACGGCCACCGCGCCAGTCTTTAGCAGAAGGGCCATCTACAGTTTTTTGAGTTGCTGTAGTAGCGTGAACTGTAGTCATAAGACCAGACTCAATGCCCCACTTATCGTTAAGTACTTTAGCGATAGGTGCAAGACAGTTAGTAGTACAAGAAGCGTTAGAAACGATGTCTTGACCAGCGTAAGATGCTTGGTTAACGCCCATTACGAACATTGGAGTTGCATCTTTAGAAGGACCAGTAAGAACTACTTTCTTAGCGCCAGCAGTGATGTGCTTACGTGCAGTCTCGTCAGTTAGGAAAAGACCAGTTGCTTCAGCAACTACGTCTACGTCGATAGCATCCCACTTAAGGTCTTCTGGGTTACGCTCAGCTGTAACACGTACAGTTTTACCGTTAACGATTAGGTTACCGCCTTCAACTTCAACAGTACCGTTGAAACGGCCGTGAGTTGAGTCGTACTTAAGCATGTATGCCATGTACTCTACGTCGATTAGATCGTTAATACCTACTACTTCGATGTCTGCACGCTCTTGAGCTGCGCGGAATACGAAACGGCCGATACGGCCAAAACCGTTAATACCTACTTTGATAGTCATTGTAGTTGCTCCACAACTTAATTTCTGATTAAAGATAACTGGTAGTAAAATTACAGAATCCAGTATACATCTGCAATAGATAATCCGACTTAACTTGTTTAATGTCAAAAAAAAGCGACGCTTTTCTTAACAATTGGGTGTAAGTGATTGAAAATTGACCATTGCAAGTGGCTCTGTACCCTTCCAGTTGGGTAAAATACCCCTAAATGATGATTCACTTATGAGTGTATATGTACAATGTTTCCTGGTGAGAAAGTATGTGCTACAAAACGACTCATATGCAAGCCTTTATAGAAAAAAGTAAATATAATAACTGAGAATGTGGAGAGATATTAACGTGATTCAAAAGGGAGGAAATATGATAAAGCCTGATGAATACTGGCGTGAGCGCCTAACGGACGACGAATTTTCAGTGTGTCGTGAGCGTGGTACTGAAGCCCCATATAGCGGCAAGTTACTGCACAACCATAAGACTGGCGTCTATAGCTGCACATGCTGTGAAAGCCCTTTGTTTCTGTCGGATAACAAATATGACTCTGGGTGTGGTTGGCCAAGCTTTGATGCCCCAGTGAATGATGAAGCAGTACGCTATATAGAAGATCTAAGTCACGGAATGAAGCGTGTAGAGATCCGTTGTACCGCCTGTGATAGCCATTTAGGTCACGTTTTTCCAGATGGCCCGAAGACCACAGGTGAACGGTTCTGTGTTAATTCAGTGTCGTTAATTTTCAACAAAAATGACGAAAGTACGAAATAACTTGTAACTATTGTCTAATCCTTACAGGTCGCATTTGTCGATTTAGGAATGCTGAAACGCCCAAGATTTCAGATTTAACTCTAGTACAAATAAAAACAGCTACCAAAAAGGTAGCTGTTTTTATTTGAAAGCAGGTGAATAAGAAGCTTAAGTAAGAACACTATAAATGAAGCGATCAGTAACTCGGGACGATTGAAGGGCTGTAAATTCCATCCTCAATCGCTTCGACGATGTTATCTGCGTCTTTATTTAGCTTCTTATAGGTTGCCTTGTCGAAATGGTACAACACCGTGAGCTCGGCTTCAGAAGCAATCGGCACATGAAAGTCTTTGGCAACCATTGCCCAAACGTACGCTTTTTCCATATGACCCAGGCTGTGGTTGATACTGGCCATCGACTTGAAGATTTCAGTGTTGGCTGCCGAGCCATTAGAAAGCGTTAACGCATTATTGAGTAGCTTAAGTGTCTTTATATGATTGCGGGTAGTATAGAAGGTTGCCAAGGCATATTGCATCTCAGCTGTGTTTAACGCTTCAGTGCCTTCTAGTTGTAGGAAACTGCGTCTGGCGTTGGTGTCCCCAGTTTGCGACCACAAGAAGTATAGCGTTTCCGGTGTATCGGATTTCGATAGCTCATCAACAATGCGCTCAGACTCTTCGATACTGTGCATTAAAGAGGTAAAGCGACGCTCTTGCAGCTTAGATTGATCGATCGTTTCGATCTGCGCCGCGAGTTCTAGGCACTTTTTATAGGCCGTGACTAATTCGAATTCTTTAATTTTGTTGACTTCGGTGGGTTGCTTCTGAACTTCAAATCGATGCCAGATGAGGTCGGTACGTGCGACACGACATTGCCCATCGTTCATGTTCAATTGTTCACACTGAAGACCCGGGTTGCTTTGGCACAGTTGATCGGTATTTTTGTTCCCTTCAAGACACCCAACCAGAGTGAAAGGCAATAGGCTAATCGCCAACCATTTCATAATTTTCATATTCCTTCACTTGTGATCAGATGCACTTATTATTGGTCAGGTTCTTGACTCAATTCTGTTACGGGTTATTTTCTGGTGAAAATTGTTAAAACTAAGGCTTTACCATGGATGCAGAACAACTTCTTAGCGCAATGACACCCGAGGTCTACGAACGTTTAACCTACGCAGTTGAAACGGGTAAATGGCCAGAAGGTACGGTGCTCTCAAAAGAACAGCGCGACTCGTGTATGCAAGCGGTTATGTTATATCAATCTAAACATAACTCTGAAGCTCAACATATGACGATTGCAGCTGGTGGTGAGATTAGCTTTAAATCTAAGTCTGAACTAAAGAAACAGTTTAAGTCAGATCAAGAAGACATTGTTAGGGTTAACCCGAATCATTAAGCTTAAATTACAACAAAGGGGTGGCAATGTGCCACCCCTTTTAGTTTAACTCGTTTATTTATAAGCAATAAAACGATTTAGTTCACGTTAAGCCGCCGTTACTTTCATAGAATAATTGGGTTTAACGTGAATCCTTGAACCGGTTATAAGCTCATCTCACCGCGCAACACTTGTTGCATCTGAGTCTTCACTTCTTCGTAGCCTAGGTTTTGGCTTAATAGATAATGCAATTTCGCCAGTGCCGCTTCTGGTGTCATATCGTAACCACTGACAACGCCCGCTTCTGCTAGTGCACAACCTGTCGCGTAACCACCCATGTTGACTTTGCCAGCCAAACATTGAGTTAGGTTCACAACAATCACACCGCGCTCTGAGGCATCTTTCAGGTGCTGAAGCAGTTCTGGGTTTTGTGGTGCGTTACCCACACCAAAAGTAAGCAGAATCATCGCGTTAACAGGTTGTAATAGCGTGTTACGGATAACTTCGTGTGAGATGCCTGGGTACATTGTGATTACGCCGATAGGTTGCGGAGTAATGTTATGAACCTTGAAAGCACCTTCAGGTTGTTCGTTTACCTTTACGTTATTGCTAAGTTGGATATTGATACCCGCTTCTAGCAAAGGATTCAGGTTTGGAGACGTAAACGCATTGAAGCCATCTGCGTGTGATTTAGTGCTTCGGTTACCACGCATCAACTTGTTGTTGAAGAACAGTGTCACTTCGTTGATTGGGTAGTTTGCCGCAATGTGTAGCGCATTCAGCAGGTTTGCTTGTCCGTCTGAACGAAGCTCTGCTAATGGGATCTGAGAGCCCGTAACAATCACAGGTTTGCCGAGGTTTTCAAGCATGAAAGACAGTGCTGAGGCAGTGTAAGCCATAGTGTCTGTGCCATGCAGGATAACGAAACCATCGTACTTATCGTAGTTCGCGCGAATGTCATCAGCGATAGTCTGCCAATCTAGTGGCGTCATATCTGAAGAGTCCATTAATGGAGAGTATTCGTGAATGGTGTACTCAGGCATCTCTGGGCGATGGAATTCAGGCATGCCAGCTAGCTGCTTATCCATGAAACCTGCGACAGGAACATAGCCGTGGTCAATAGACTTCTGCATGCCAATTGTGCCGCCGGTGTACGCGATATAGATGTGTTTTCTTTCCATGGCGATTAATACTTAGTGTGATGTAGGGAACAGGGGGGCGATTATAGCGAATTATCATGCAATAAAAAGAGGCACCTCACACAGAGGCACCCCTTAGCTATTGAGTTATTGGCTCAACTTATTGAACTTGGCAATTTAAGCAGAAAGCGTATCGGCCTTGTGGGTCGTTAAAGTTGCCTAACAGCTGGCTATCTTGAGCTAACTGTTGAGTAACAGGCTGTAAACTGCTTGGTATCATCGATTGAATATCTAGGCCTATCGACATCTGAACTTGGTTCATAAATTCTTGAATAAATTGTTCAGTGGCCGAAAGTGGCTCTTCTACCCAGTAGATGTTGTAGCTTTCAAGCTCTGCAAGTGAAGCCGCAGCTGCAACCGCATCATCGAAATCACCAATCTCATCGACTAAGCCTTTCTGAATCGCATCTTGACCTGTCCAAACTCGGCCTTGAGCAATCTTGTCGACAGCATCGACTTCCAGACCGCGATTTTCTCCAACTAGGCTGATGAATCGGCGGTATCCGTTTTCAATGCCCATTTGGAACGCGTCCTTCGCGCCATCGCTAAGTCCAGTTGTAATACCAAGACCAGAGAAAGGTGAGGTGCCAACGCCATCAGTGTAAACACCAATATCGTTCAACCCTTTTTCGAAGGTGGTGATAACACTGAAGATACCAATTGAACCCGTTAGTGTGGTTGGTTGAGCTAGGATCTTATCCGCACCCATCGAGATCCAGTAACCACCTGAAGCAGCAAGGCTCGACATCGACACAACAACCGGTTTACCCGCTTGCTTGATCGCTTCTATTTCATTACGGATAACTTCAGAAGCAAAGGCACTGCCACCTGGGCTATCGACACGAAGTACAACGGCTTTCACTTTATCGTCGTTACGTGCTTGGCGCAGTAGGGCTGCAGTGGTGTCTCCGCCAACTGTGCCACGCGGTTGCTTGCCATCCATAATTGCGCCGCTCGCTACAATCACGGCAACGTCGTGTGATTCACTAGTCATGTTTGGAAGCATGGTTGTACGGTATTCGTAGTAACCAAACGCGTTGTAGCTGTCTTGGCCGTCACTGCCGAAAACATCGGCAAGCTCTAGTCGAACTTGCTGGCGTGTCGCTAGCTCATCCACTAAGCCAAGTTTCTCGGCCAGTTTTGCAATGTCACCGTCCACAGACTCAAGTTCTTTCAAGAAGGTGTCCATGCTTGGGTTCAGTGTCTTAGCGTCTATTTGACGGTTGTTGCTGACGTCATCAACGTACGCACCCCATAGTTGGCTTAACCAACGAGAAGCGGACTCTTTCGCTGCGTCTGACATGTCATCGCGAATGAAAGGCTCAATAGCTGACTTATAAGTGCCCACACGGAACACGTGCGTGTTTACGTCTAGTTTCTCTAACAACGTTTTGTAGTAAAGCGAGTAAGCGCTATAGCCTTTAAGAAGAACCCCACCATCTGGTGATAGGAATACCTTAGTTGCGTAGCTGGCTAGGTAGTATTGGCTTTGGTTGTAAAAGTCACCCACCGCATAAATCGGTTTGCCTGTTGCTTTGAACTCATTCAATGCTTTAGCAATGTAGCGTAGCTTGGTCAGGTTGGTTTCTGGCAGCTCTTTGAGAGCTAAAACGATACCAGTAACCTTGTCATCGTCTTTTGCGTAGCGAATCGTTTCAACGATATCAAACAGGATGTTCTCTTTTGGAAGGTCTTTGCCAAGTAGTGAACCTGTGACCGAATCCATCGGATTGATATAGCGGCTTTGTTCCACAATAGGGCCAGACAGATTAAGCACTAAAGCCGAATCCTGAGGAATCGTCGGTTGAGCCGTATCTGAATGGAAGTACACAAAGTAGATGATGGCGATACTGAGTAAAAAGACTAGGTTAACCAGCGCAAGACGTACAAACGTAATGAGCTTCCAAATCCCTTTAAAGAACATGCCTATAAATTTGAATATTTTTTTCATTCTGTCTCCGCAGTGAGATCACGTCGCTTTAACAAGCCGTAGTACCATTAATCTCAATAATATGAACTGCTTAGTATCCTACGATAATTCCCAAGCTCAAACTACACCAAGAATTGTTAATCGATATATATTCTCATTAAGTGTAGTCAAATTAAGGGCTTCTGAACGATTAATACGTGCAGCATTATGATCGGTGTTACAAAAATGTAAACGGCTGTTTGAACTTTTGGTAATTGAACTATACTGTGGTCAGACCACAAGGATAAAATAATAGAAGTGATGTCTGCCATGTACCCACATTTACTTGAACCACTCGATCTTGGATTTACCCAGTTACGTAACCGTGTATTGATGGGATCAATGCATACAGGTTTAGAAGAAAATAAAGAAGGTCTCCACAAACTCGCCGCATTTTATAAAGAGCGAGCAAAAGGAGGCGTTGGTCTTATTGTTACTGGTGGTTTCTCTCCTAATTTACGTGGCAGATTAACCCCATTCAGTGCTGAATTCAGTAAAGTAAAGCACGCTAAAGCGCACCAAGTTGTTACCGAAGCCGTCCACAAGCACGGCGGTAAAATTGCGCTTCAATTGTTGCATGCAGGTCGTTATGCGATGCACCCATTTGCGCAAAGTGCGTCTGGCATTAAAGCGCCTATCGCTAAGTTCGCTCCAAGTGAGATGAGCCCTCGTCAGATTAAAAAGACCATTGGTGCCTTTGCCAACAGTGCCGAACTCGCCCAAGTCGCGGGTTACGACGGCATTGAGATTATGGGATCTGAAGGTTACTTGATTAACCAATTCATCTGTAAACGTACCAATATGCGTTACGACGAATGGGGCGGTTCTTATGAGAAGCGCATGCGTTTCCCGCTGGAGATTGTTAAATCGATTCGCGAAGCAGTGGGTGACGACTTCATTATTATTTTCCGACTGTCGATGCTGGATTTGGTTGAGCAAGGCAGCACCTTTGAAGATGTTGTTCTATTGGCTCAAAAGCTGGAAGAAGCAGGCGTGACTATTATCAATACCGGCATCGGTTGGCATGAAGCGCGTGTTCCGACTATCGCGACGCAAGTACCACGAGGCGCATTCTCTTGGGTGACGGAAAAAGTGAAACCATACGTGTCGATCCCAGTGGTGACATGTAACCGAATTAATACGCCAGAAGAGGCCGAACGTATTCTTAGCTCTGGGCAGGCTGATATGGTGTCTATGGCGCGTCCATTCTTGGCAGACCCGGATTTTGTTAATAAAGCAGCTCAAGACCAAGCTCAGTTCATCAATACCTGTATCGGTTGTAACCAAGCTTGCCTTGATAACGTGTTTAAAGGTAAACGTGCGAGCTGTTTGGTGAACCCACGCGCTTGTTACGAGACTGAAATTGTTGTTCAGCCAGCGCAAGCGACTAAGACCATTGCGGTTGTCGGCGCAGGCCCAGCCGGTTTAGCCTGTGCAACGACTTTAGCTCAGCGTGGGCATAAGGTTGACTTGATTGAGAAAAATGACCGTATCGGCGGTCAGTTTAGATTGGCAATGCAGATTCCGGGTAAAGAAGAATTCAGAGAAACGATTCGCTACTTTGCTAACCAAATCGACGCATCAGGCGTGAACCTGAAACTGGATACTGAGGCAACGTTTGAGATGTTGTTGAAGTACGATGAAGTCGTGATGGCGGCTGGCGTAGAGCCAAGAAAGCTCGATATTGAGGGCATTGACCAAGAAAACGTGGTCGATTACCAAACCTTGATTCGCGAAAAGACACCAGTAGGCGAAAAGGTCGCGATTGTTGGTGCTGGTGGTATTGGTGTCGATGTGGCAACCATGCTGACAGAACCGACTTCACACAGCCTAGACGATTGGCTGCATGAGTGGGGCATCGATAAGAATATGGAACACCCAGGCGGACTTTACCCTTACCCTGATTCATTCAGCGATAAAACGGTGTGGGTGATGCAGCGTAAAGCGGGTCGTGTTGGTAAAGGTCCGGGCAAAACTACAGGCTGGATTCACAAACGCACACTAGAAAAACGCGGTGTTAATCTACTGGGTGGCGTGAGCTACAACAAGATTGATGACCAAGGTCTGCATATCAGCGTTGGTAAGAAAGAGCAGGTGCTGGATGCTGACTCGGTTATCGTATGTGCAGGTCAGGTGTCAGTTCGTCCATTCGAAGACATGTGGCAAGAGTTTGGTGGCAAACTGCATGTGATAGGCGGCGCCGATTACGCGGGTGAATTGGATGCAGTACGCGCAATTCGTCAAGGTGTTGAGCTAGCGATTAAGTTATAGAATCAGCTATCAAACTGTAATCTTATCAGTAGATATTGTTACTTAATTTGCTGAGTTAGATTTTGAACAAGGCTCCTAAGTCATAGATTTAGGAGCCTTTATTGTTTCTAATCTAGCCTAAATGGACAGCCGTTGAGATTTATTATCGTTTGTATTCTGTGCTAAAGTTCAAGTATACAAATAATAAAGAAATAGTAAGGACTTCAAATGGATGCTTTGGATCTATTGCTCAACAGACGCTCAATCGCAAAACTCTCTGATCCGGCACCTGAAGGTGTGGCGTTAGAAAACATCATCAAAGCAGGGCTGCGTGCTCCAGACCACGGTGCACTAACACCATGGCGCTTTGTTATCGCGCAAGGTTCAGGCCTACAAAAGCTTTCAGACATCTTGGTGCGCGCCGCTGAAGCGGATGACAGCGAAGAAGCGGTTATCGAGAAAGTAAAAAAAGCGCCGTTCCGAGCTCCGATGGTGATTACTGTGATTGCCAAAGTAACTGAGCACGAGAAAGTGCCTGCTATCGAACAACATCTGTCTGCGGGTTGTGCTGCACAGGCGATGCAAATGGCCGCAGTCGCACAAGGTTTCCAAGGCTTTTGGCGCTCAGGTAAATGGATGTTCCACCCAGAAGTACACCAAGCATTTGGCCTAGAAGGCGACGATGAAATTGTTGGCTTCCTATACCTAGGCACTCCAGGCTGTACACCAATGAAAGTGCCAGAGCGCGACTTCTCTAAGTTCGTTGAGTTTTTATAAAGAAAGCTGAAGCTTGAATAGTGGAATGCTAACTGTATAAACAACCAGTTTTTCTTGATTTATTAGAGCCACATTAGATAATGTGGCTCTAATTGTTTGTAGCATCTGGAAAAACATGTCTCGCCTTATTATTGCTGAAAAACCAAGCCTCGGCCGCGCGATCGCCGCTGCACTACCTAATCCACAAAAGAAAGACCAAGGGTTTATCAAATGTGGCAATGGGGATGTGGTGACTTGGTGTATTGGACACTTATTGGAGCAGGTTGAGCCGGATGCTTATGACGACCGTTATAAGAAGTGGAATTTAGCCGATCTTCCTATCGTGCCGGAGCAATGGCAGCTAAGACCGCGTAAGACTTCAAGCAAACAGCTCACGGTGATCCGAAAGCTATTGAAGGACGCCACTCAAATTGTTCACGCCGGAGACCCGGATAGAGAAGGGCAGTTGCTGGTTGATGAAGTGATTGATTACTGCAAAGTCTCTAAGGCTAAGAAAGAGTCGATGGACAGGCTACTGATCAGCGACTTGAACTTACCTGCCGTAAAACGTGCACTTTCTCAAATGCGCAGCAACCGTGACTTTATTCCGCTTTCTATTTCCGCATTAGCGCGCTCTAGAGCCGATTGGCTGTATGGCATGAACATGACTCGTGCTTATACCTTACTCGGTCAAAAGGCTGGCTACCAAGGTGTGTTGTCGGTCGGGCGAGTACAAACGCCTGTACTTGGTTTGGTGGTAAGGCGCGATGAAGAGATCGAAAACTTTATTCCGAAAGATTACTTCACTTTGCACGCTTTGATCCCTTATCAAAATCACGGCCAGAGCTTTGATATTCGTGCGCGTTGGAAGCCAAGCGAAGCATGTAAACCATGGCAAGATGAAGAAGGGCGCGTGCTCAATCGAAAGCTGGTTGAGAATGTGGCTAACCGAATTGCGAATCAACCCGCGACGGTGACGGAATCAGAGCAAAAGCAAAGTAAACAAGCTGCGCCACTGCCTTACTCGCTGTCAGCCTTGCAGATTGATGCGTCTAAGCGTTTTGGTATGAGTGCTCAACAGGTGTTAGATACGTGTCAGTCATTGTACGAGAAACACAAACTCATCACTTACCCACGTTCTGATAGCCGCTATCTACCTAAAGAGCACTACTCGCAGCGAGAATCGATCGTTGATGCTATCGCTAACAATGCGAAAGAGCTGCAAAGTGGCGCTCAAGGTGCGGACCTTTCTCTTAAATCAAAAGCATGGAACGACAGTAAGGTCGATGCTCACCACGCGATTATTCCTACTCCGAAGAAGTCATCGGTGAACGGCCTGTCTGCCAACGAGATGAAAATCTATCAGCAAATCGCTCGTCAGTATCTAATGCAGTTTTACCCACCTGCGGTTTTTGCTGATGCTAAGCTGGTCTTTGATATCGCTGGTGGCGTGTTCATCGCAAAAGGGCGTCAGCTTATCAACCCGGGTTGGAAGGTGTTGATGGGTAAAACGGATACCGAAGAAAAAGGGGATGGCACGGATACGGTTCCTCCATTGGATAAAGGTACGGTGTTGACGTGCCGTGAAGGCGTGATTGGTGATAAGAAAACTGAGCCACCAAAACACTTCACGGAAGCGACATTGCTTCAAGCGATGACAGGTATCGCGCGTTTTGTTGCGAACAAAGATCTCAAAGCCATTTTGAAAGAAACCGATGGCCTTGGCACAGAAGCAACCCGTGCGGGTATTCTAGATACTCTATTCAAAAGGCAGCTGCTAACGCGCCAAGGTAAGAGTATTCACAGTAGCCCTGCGGGCAGAGGCTTGATTCATGCCTTACCTGAGGATTCTACCTTCCCAGACATGACGGCACATTGGGAGCACCAGCTGCAAGGCATGGCAGAACGAAATCAAGCGTATCAGCCTTTCATGCAAGCGTTAGAAAGCAAGATTGATGGTTTAATGGGTAAAGTAAAAACGGGAGAAGTTCCTGAATCACTCCGCCACCTTCCTAAAGTCGAGAGACCTGCCTTCAAACGCCGTAAAGGCGGTGGGGCGAAGAAGTCTTACGCCAAGACAGGTACGTATGCTAAGAAAGGTACTTCCGCTAAAAAGAGCACTAAAAGCTAAGACTTATTGAGGTTAGGATTAGCGACCGACTTTACGGCCACAACGTTTAAACAGTTGCTGCCAATAGTCAACATGGCGACGAGTGGATGATCGAAAGGCTTGATGTGCATCTTGGATGGGAAAGTAATAACTGTGCAGTTCAGGTTGCGCGTCAAACATTCCTAGTTGCGGGGCTATGTGCTGATAGTAGCCATCCAGTTGCGCCATGTAAGGTTGAACCTTACCTATGTATTGTTGCTCGAACACATTGTTGAGATAGCGGAACTTAGTGGTGTCTCGTTGTTTACCACAGATGATCTTGTCATCAAAAGTTGTCAGCTGTTTGGTGATGGTATCAAGCTCAACTGACGCCCGAGCGAGCGAGTAGTATAAATCCCCAAGGGTCGAACTCTTCTCTAATACTTCTTGAACCTCAGTGGTTTTGCCGGAAACGAGCGATGTGTTTAACGCTTGATTGATGTGTTCTAACGCATCACTGGTTTGTCGTACCTGATCGCCTATATCAGCGCGTAACCACTGACTACCCCGCATTTGTGACTGCATAGCATCGCTGGCATAGATGAGATTCCATTGATGCAGTGGAAACTGTGCGAGTTTCTGTTGCTCAATTTCTCTTAGTAATTCTACGATCTCTGGGTCTAATTCATTACTGGATAAACATTTGCCCACGCCTTCAAGTAGCGCGACTTGATAATCGTAATTACGAAACTCATCCGCGACCTTGCCCAGAACCGAATTTCTTTCTGCAATCAGATTGAACAATCCACACTGACGAAGCTGGTAGCTGTCGATGAGGCCGATAGAGAGTGAGGGCACGTCAAGCAGCAGTTCTCGTTTTCTCGGTAGGCTTTCAAATTCCCATTCCTCTATTATCTCGTCAGCATCTTGTACTCTGGCTATCTTTGTTTGATAGTCGTCGAACAAGTCGCCGGGGCCATCACTGAAACAGCCAGCTAGCATCACTGTTAGACAAAACAGCGTTGAGTGCTTAACTAGGTTTGAGAGATGCCCTGCATTCATCTGTGGATTACCAGTCAATTTCGCTGCCATCGAAATTGAAGAAGTGACCACTCACTTCGGTATTCGCTGACTCGATGACTTCAATCAGGCCGGAAGCTGAAGTGTCGGTGTCGATCAGAGCATTAGGGCCACCCATTTCAGTCTGCACCCAACCTGGATGCAGTGCTAACACCGTAAAGCCATCATCGGTTAAGTCGTTGCTTAGGCTCTTCACCACGGAGTTTAGAGCGGCTTTAGAGGAGCGATAGATGTAACCGCCGCCTGAGGTGTTCTCTGACATACTGCCGACTCTAGAGGATAAACAAGCGACCTTTTTGATATCGCTGTCTTTGAGTAAAGGCAATAGCGTTTCGACAAGCTTTAGTGGAGCGATGGTGTTGACTTCGAATACACGACGCCACTCTTCAACATCGGTATTACCCAGCCCGTAGCCTTTAGGGCCATAGTAGCCAGCGTTGTTGATCAAGATATCAATCGACTCTATTTGCGAAGGGAGTTGGCTTACTGCTTGGTAATCGGTTATCTCTAATTGAATACAGGTAAGGTTGGTGTTGTGGTCTGCGAGTGAGAGCAGTTCTTTTGCTGAATTGTCATCACGATAAGTCGCGTACACCTTGTGATTACTTTCCAAGTATTGTCGAGTCAGGCTTAAGCCAATGCCGCGGTTCGCTCCAGTAATAAAAATAACGCTCATGGTGATTCCTTTTCAGTTCAATTAGTTAAGTTTGATGGCTTAACACGAGAAAATCAACGCTCCACCAACTGGCCATTAGCATTCCTACAAAAATCATTACTGCTGCCGCTGAGCCGCAGATCACCCCAAAGATGAGTATTACGTTTTTCATTATGGTCTCTACTTTATAATTAATAACAATGATAACCATTATCATTAATTAAGGTTGTCGCCAAGTTTGAGGCTGTTATGATTTTGAGAAAGATACGCAATTAGCCTGATTATGATTCCTTTAATTTACCACCCAATCTATTCACAGTTACCTTTACCAGAAGGTCATCGCTACCCAATCAACAAATATCAGTTGTTGCATAGTGCTGTTGAGGCGCTGATGAATAGCGAACCTCGATGGAAGTGCAAGTTTGAAGTGTGCCAACCAACGCCGGTTTCGGTTGAGCAAGTAAAACAGGTACATGATAGCGAATATGTTGATTTGCTCGTGTCTGGTAAGTTACCTGCAGCAAAGATGAGACGTATCGGTTTCCCGTGGAGCGAGCAACTTATCGAAAGAACACTCTACTCAAGTGGTGGAACCTGCTTGGCCGCTGAAATGGCAATAGAGACTGGTTTAGCGATTCATTTGAGTGGTGGTTATCATCATGCGCATCATGATTTTGGCAGTGGCTTTTGTTTGTTGAACGATTTGGTTTTAGCGGCAAAACACGCGCTGACCTTTGAACATATCGATAAAGTGCTGATCGTTGATAGCGACGTTCATCATGGTGATGGCACAGCAACTCTTTGCCAAGACAACGACGACATCATTACTCTGTCGTTCCACTGCGATAAAAACTTCCCTGCACGAAAGCCGCTATCCGATTTAGATGTGCCATTAAGTCGTGAAACAGAAGATGAAGAGTTCCTACGTTGTTTTGAACAAGTCACTAAGTTAGCGATTGCTCACCATCAACCTGATCTGATTATTTATGATGCGGGGATAGATATTCATCAAGACGATGAACTGGGTTATTTGAATGTCTCGACACAAGGGATATTTGAGCGCGACTGTTTCATGATTGAATTAGCGAAATCAGAGTCTATTCCGATGGCTTGCGTAGTCGGTGGCGGGTACCGCACTAAACACCAAGATCTGGTGCCGATTCACATGCAGCTGTTAAAAGCGGCCTATCATGTTCACGGTTAACCTCTCAAATTAGCGGCTGATAGTTCATTGAAATGATGGTGTGAAATAAGCGCCTTTTGCACCATAAAAGACACGCTTGCACCATTGTGACTCATATAAAGTACTTTTTTATTAATTAGTTACGTATTTGTGTGGTTAATTGTGGTCTGTAAATTGCTTGACCCATGTGTCTATAAAAACACAAGGGATAAAAATGAACCTGACGGACAAGGAACGTAGTTGGCTTAATTGGTTTGGCGCAACAGGAAAACTGGCTATGCGCAGAGCTTGTTTCCTCAATCGAAGTAGGACGGAGGAGCTTGAACAAGCTTTTGAAAGTATTGCTCACACGCGAGTTCAACTTCTGCATAACTGGGTCAAGAATCAATGGGACTTTTTAGAAGACTCTGCTGTTTATTTGGCAAGTCGAACGGAAGAGCAAGCACAGGGGACGTTATCTAGCCTTCTTAAACGCAGTACGGATTTTTCTGAGTTGGCGATCGTCGATGCTAAGGGGATAGCACAAGCATCGAGTTATCATGAGCATGTAGGGGTTAACCTTGGAGACAAGAAGGCTTTAGTTGAAGGGGCTTCAAAGCGTTATCTGCATGGGCCGTATATGGATCAGCGCACGTTGAACGTAGGGGCTTCGAGTTCATCGTTTCATGACCAAGTAACGCTGATGTTTTATGTCCCCTTTTCTCGGGATGAAGGGGCGCCGCAATTCCTATGTGGTCGTGTTCCAAATGATGTTATTGGTGACATTATTCAAAGAGAAGCGGGGCATATTTATAGCGAGTCGGGTGATAACTATATCTTTATGGTCGACTCCATTCATGATCCTCATACTCAGCCGGGTGTTGCGCTCTCTCGTTCTCGCTTTGAAGATAATACCTTTTCACACGGCGAGAACTTAAAGCAAGGGATTCATACTGATTGGGGAACGGTTAAGATCCAGCACCACACCGAATTTGAGATTCGCTTTACAGACCCAGCCACTAATCAGCTTCACCCAGGCGTAAGAGAAACCATTAAAAATGGCAATAACTTGTTTATTGGTTATCCGGGGTATTCTGACTATCGCCACATACCCGTTATTGGCAAAGGTATCACTTTTCAATTGGATGGTTCACCAGATACCTTTGGCATGATGTGTGAGTCCGATTTAGAAGAGGTCTACAGAGACCGAAGTCTAAGTTATACCTTATCTAAGCACTTTATCAGCTGCATGCTACTGCCTCTATTTGTTCCATTACTGTTTGCCAACCTTTATACACTCACACCTTTTATGCAGAGTGGCATTATGTTCGCTTGCGCGTTGCTTTCATTGGGCTTATTCCGTTTAGTTAGCGCCAAACCACTAGCGAAGAAGATTCATGAAATGACCGGGGTAATGCAGACCTTAGCTGAAGGTGATGGCAACTTAAGTCGGAGACTTGATCCCACCACATTCAGTCATAATGAACTTGGCAACTTAGGGCGCTGGACTAACAGTTTTATCGACAATTTAGATAACACGGTGAGTGAGTTGATCCATGCGAGTCACGAAGTTAGAGAGGTTTCGGAATCGATGTTTCGTCGCAGTGTCGTGATGAAGCAAACCAGTGATGATGCATCACAAGCGTTAAGCAATATGCTTCAGTTGAGTCAGTATCAACAGAGCGAAATTACTCATGCGAGTGTCTCAGCAACGCAAATGGACACGGTGATGAAACAAGCCGTCCTGAGCGCAGAGAAGGAGTACAATCAGTCCGTCGAAGGCATGGAGATTGTTCGCAATATCGTAGAAAGCTCGGCGCATAGCGTGAATGAGGTGAATAATGAAATGACTAAGGTGTCTGACATTATAGATATCATTACTGACATTACCGCGCAGACTAACCTTTTGGCCTTGAATGCGGCCATTGAGTCGGCAAGAGCAGGTGAACACGGGAGAGGGTTCTCTGTCGTCGCTTCTGAAGTAAGAACTCTGGCTGACCGAACTTCACAAGCTGCTAACCATATTAGTGACCTAATGAAAGAGCTGCATAGTAAGTCTCGCAGTGCTGTTGAGTCCATGGAGCGAGGTGTCGAGAATGTGAGTAAAGGAAACTTAACAGTCGACTCAAATGCTCGCAGTGAGCAAATTCAATCAGCGGTGAGTGACCTCTTTACCACGATGTCTAACTTAGATGAAAACAGTCAGAAAAATGGACAAACGGCAGATAAAGCCCAACGTTCAATATCTGACTTACAACTGTCTACTAAGCAACTCGCACGTCGAGTGTCCTTGATGGGCAATGCATTGAGCCGTTTAGACCAATTGATTGGGCGTTTTGAAGTGAGCCGAAAGGTGGCGTAGTGGAAAATACGTAAGTTCTTTACGCAAACGCCAGATACAAAAAAGCCGCTGATTTCT
>NZ_JBFRVD010000063.1:24393-24811 GCF_041474985.1 Vibrio sp. 10N.222.49.C9
CCACTCAGCCATCCCTCCAATGGCGCGTATAATATAAGGGTGGCTTTCGCTTGTAAATCCCCTTATTAACTGACTGCTTTTTTTATGAACGCTTTTTGGTGTTTTTGTTCTGAATGATTATTTATTGTTCGGTTTATTAAGAAGCCGACAAAATCTAATATTCAATAAGCCAAGTATTCCCAACTTTTGTTATACGTGAAGTGTTTCTGTGCTATTAAAAAAGAAAGTATCTAATTGGCTTGCAGGTAAAGTTATGAGGGGAGTGGCTTAGGCGCATGAACTTTTAGTTTAGAACGGTGAGATCGGAATTTAAAACTAGGTATAAAGTGAATGGGTTTGAAACTGGGACTGTAGAGAGTTTTGTTAGATGAGCTTTATATTTTAAAAAGCTTCAGATGCAAAAAAGCCGCTGATTTCT
>NZ_JBFRVD010000063.1:25657-25787 GCF_041474985.1 Vibrio sp. 10N.222.49.C9
ACCACTCAGCCATCCCTCCAGTGGCGTGAATAATATAAGGGGTGGAGGATCTTGTAAACCCTTAATTTTCATAATTTTGTTTTGTTGCTTGTTTTCTAATCATTCACGGCAATAAAAAAGGTTCATCGCG
>NZ_JBFRVD010000064.1:0-17511 GCF_041474985.1 Vibrio sp. 10N.222.49.C9
AGTAGAAGCGAATCATCGCTAAAGCTAGTTGCCTTACTAACATTTCTCGCTGAAGCCTTGTGGCGTCTGCCGTGTCAGTGAGGCGGCATTATAGAGATGTTCATCACATTGGCAAGTGTTTATTAAAGAAAGATGCAAAAATAACGATTACATGGTGAATAAACACTCAAAGCCTTATTTGTGCAAGTTTAACTACAGAGTACTTACAAAATAACCACAGACTTATCCACAATTGCTCTGATTTTCATCCTAGAAAACAAAAAAGCTGCCTCATGGCAGCTTTTTAAATGGCAACGAGTCTAAATCCCAGAACCATATTGCTCTCCATCATCTTCATGGAGACCACATTCGCGTTTCAACCCATTAAAACGAGTTTCCTCTTCAGTCATACCCGGTTCCCACTTCTTAGTTGTATGTGTATCTCCAACAGAAAGGTAACCCTGCTCTCGAAGCGGGTGATAACCGAGACCATGCTCTTCTAGGTAATAGTGAACATCTTTATTCGTCCAATCGATTACCGGCAAAAATTTAAACACACCATTTTGGATAGATAAGATTGGCAAATTTGCACGCGATTGAGATTGCTCTCTTCTTAAACCGGAAAACCATGTCCCAGCCTCGAGCTCATCCAACGCTCTTCTCATCGGTTCAACTTTATTAAGCTTGTTGTACTTCTCTATCCCTTCTATACCTTGATCCCAAAGTTTTCCATATTGCGCTTCTTGCCAATTAGGGCTCTGTTGGGCGCGAAAGACTTGAAGGTTTAGAGTCAACTTCTGACTTAACTCATCAATAAAGCGATAGGTCTCCGGAAATAGATACCCTGTGTCAGTCAAAATAACCGGAATATCTGGTTTTGCTTGGGTCACTAGGTGCAACATCAATGCTGCTTGGATTCCGAAACTAGAAGACACAACATGTGTCCCTTCTAAATTATCTAAAGCCCACTTAACTCTTTCTAATGCGGTTAGCTGCTCTAACTCTGCGTTGATTTGTCCAAGACGAAGTATTTGCTCCGTCTTAGTCAATGCGAGTAGCTCTGCTAACTTCAATTTTGAAGCGACAGAATTATGCATGCAGATCCCTCTTGGAAATGATCACCTCTTCGATGATGCCAGCTCGGATTGTAAAATCACCGAACCCTTCTTTGTCGTTGCGTTCTGTAGCCCAACGTCCCACCAGCGCATCAATCTCTTCTAAGATCTGAGCTGATGTGATGTTCTCTTTATACATCTTAGGGATACGAGTTCCGGCCTTGTTGCCACCTAGGTGCATGTTGTAACGCCCCGGAGCCTTACCCACTAAACCAAGTTCAGCCAACATTGCACGACCACAACCGTTTGGACAACCTGTGATTCGAAGGATGATGTTATCTTCTTCTGGTAATCCATGTTTTTTCAGAATGTCTTCAACATCCGTTACAAACTCAGGAAGAAAGCGCTCAGCTTCTGCCATTGCTAAAGGACATGTTGGGAAAGCCACACACGCCATTGAGTTTTTACGTTGCTCTGAAACAGCATCATCCATCAAGCCATATTGACGCGCCAGTTTTTCAATCTTGGCCTTTTGACTCGTCGACACACCCGCAACAATTAGGTTTTGGTTTGCAGTCATGCGGAAGTCACCTTTGTGGATCTTCGCTATTTCAGCAACACCTGTTTTCAGAGCTTTACCCGGAAAATCAAGTAAACGACCATTCTCGATGAATAACGCCAAGTGGTGCTTACCATCAATGCCTTCCGCCCAACCAATGCGATCACCACGGCCAGTAAACTCATAAGGACGGCTTTCAGAAAATTCTACGCCTGCACGCTTTTCTACTTCTGCTTTGAATACATCAATACCAACACGGTCTAGTGTGTATTTGGTTTTTGCATTCTTACGGTTTGAACGGTTACCCCAGTCACGCTGAGTCGTTACCACCGCCGCTGCTACATCTAACGTTTTATCTAATGGCACAAAACCAAAGTCGTCAGCTTTACGTGCATAAGTAGAGGTATCACCATGTGTCATAGCAAGACCGCCACCGACTAACACATTAAAGCCCACCAGCTTTCCGTCTTCAGCAATAGCAACAAAGTTAAGATCGTTAGCATGGACGTCCACATCATTTTGCGGAGGAATGACAACCGTCGTCTTGAACTTACGCGGTAGGTAGTTGCTACCAAGGATAGGTTCTTCATCCGTTGTTTCTAGTTTTTCACCATCTAACCAGATTTCTGCATAAGCACGAGTCTTCGGTAATAGATGTTCACTGATCTTTTTCGCCCACTCGTAAGCTTCTTGATGAAGTTCAGATTCAACCGGGTTTGTCGTACATAGAACATTTCGGTTTACATCACCCGCTGTCGCAATTGAATCAATGCCAATGCTATTTAGCGTTTGGTGCATCAACTTAATGTTCGGCTTCAAGACACCGTGGAACTGAAACGTTTGACGAGTTGTTAGACGAATTGAACCGTAAGAGGTACTTTCGTCTGCGAACTTATCAATCGCCAACCACTGCTTAGGGGTAATGATGCCACCAGGCATACGAGCACGAAGCATGACGTTATGTAACGGTTCGAGCTTTTGTTTGGTACGTTCGTTACGAATATCACGGTCGTCTTGTTGATACATACCGTGGAAACGAATCAACTGAAAGTTATCAGCAGTAAAGCCACCTGTTATGCGGTCTTGGAGATCTTGTTCAATCGTACCGCGTAGGTTATTACTTTCACGCTTAAGACGCTCATTGTCAGCCAAAGGTCCAAGTACTTGACCTAGCACTTCTTGCTCTATTACTTGCTTGCTCATTAGTACACATCCCTTTGGTAACGTTTCGCTTTACGTAAATCATTAATATATTGTTCAGCTTGCTCGCGGCTCTGGTTGCCATGCTTTTCCGCTATCGAAACTAACGCTTCATGAACATCTTTAGCCATTCGAGTCGCATCGCCACAGACATAGAGGTACGCGCCCTCTTGCAGCCATTGCCACACCTGCTCTGCTTGTTCGATTAAACGGTCCTGAACATAAACCTTTTCTTTTTGGTCACGGCTAAAGGCAACATCGAGCTTAGTTAGCGCGCCAGACTTGAGGTACTTTTGCCATTCAACTTGGTATAAGAAATCTTGAGTAAAGGTACGGTCACCAAAGAACAACCAGCTTTTTCCTTCAGCATCATTGTTTTCACGCTCTTGAACAAAACTGCGGAACGGTGCGATACCGGTACCCGGGCCGACCATGATGATTGGTGTATTGTCGTCTTGTGGTAATTTGAAGTTATTGTTGTTCTCAACAAACACCTTCACTTCACCACCCTCTTCAAGACGTTGAGCTAAGAAGCTAGAAGCTCCGCCTAAACGAGACTCTTCGCCTTTTTGGTATTCAACCAAACCAACCGTCAAGTGAACTTCTTCATCTACTTCTGCTTGGCTTGATGCAATAGAATAGAGACGCGGTGTCAGCTTACGTAACAGGCCGATTAACTCATCAGCCGATAGCTTAGTTTTCTTCTCAGCTAAAACATCGACAACTTGAGTATTACCCGCGTATTCACGAAGCTTGTCTTTATCTTCCACCAGCTTGATTAACTTCTTGCTGCCCGATAACTCAGCAAACTTAGTCACAAGTTGAGGGTTTGAAGTGGTAATCTCAAATTTACTCACTAGCGCACTATGGATAGATAGATTCTCACCATCGACATCGACACTTTCGATACCCGATAACCCAACCTTAGAAAGAATCTGATTTGCGAGCTCCGAACTGTTTTCATACCATACGCCTAGCGCATCGCCGGGTTGGTAGGTAATGCCCGACTCATCAAGATCAATCTCGATATGACGAACATCTTTACCCGAGTCACGACCCGTGATCTTTTGACTGGTTAATAGTGTCGCTGTATATGGATTTTGTTTGGTGTATTGCGAATGACCGGCAGCTGCTTGGCCTACTGGCAACTGAACGATATCAGCCTCGGCACCTGTCGATAGCGTTTCTTGAACTTGTGATAACGCTTTAGCGCGCCATTCCGTTGCTGACTCTTCGTAATCAACATCACAATCAAGGCGATCGACAAACGATTTCGCACCAAGCTTAGCGAGGAAGTTATCGAAGTCTTTAGCCGTTTGGCAGAAGAACTCATAGCTTGAGTCACCTAAACCAATCACACCGTATTGTAGGTTTGATAATTTTGGCGCTTTCTTCGATTGAAGGAATTCATGCAACTCAATCGCGTTATCAGGGGCTTCGCCCTCACCATTGGTTGAAGCGACGAAAATGACGTGTGTCTCTTTGGCTAAGTTCTTACCTTTATAATCACTCGCATCGAAAAGCTCGACGGCGATACCTAAGGCTTTTGCTTCTGCCTCGAGCGATTCAGCGACGCCTTTAGCATTACCGGTTTGAGAAGCGAAGATAATGCTGAGCTTACCCGCTGGCTTAGCCGCTACTGCAGCGGCCGCTTGAGCGATTGGCGCAGCAGCACCGACAGGCTGAGCTTGGCTCACTCCCCAAAGGTAACCACTGACCCATGCCAGTTGCTGTGAAGACAGTTCAGAAACAGTTTGCTGAAGATGACCCAATTGTTGGTCATTAAGTGGTGCTGCTAGCCCAGGTAACTCATTAGCCCCAGACTGTGCATTATTATTTTGTGAAGACTCTTTCTTATTTAAAGACATGGTCACGACATCCCTAATCATTGCGTGACGATAGATTAACCACTCCTTTTAATAACAAGAAAGAATAGAAAAGTATGTTTTATAACTTTTTGGAAGTAAAAACCGATTGAAACGCAAATTGACTTACTGGTTTTCAATACGCACTTGCTGAAAGCCAACCGCCATTGCCGATTTAGATGCTAGGTCTAAATCCGCGTAATGGCACTCTTCACCATGAACATCAGTAAGCAGAACAAAGCCACCTCCCATATGGCGAAACTCCACAACCCAAGACCCTTCTTGAATTGAGGGCTCTATGATCGCTTCAACTAACAGATTTTCTCTATATAAATTTCGTAATTCATTGAGTGTCATATTCCATCCCTTGCTTTGACCTCACAACATAGACCTTATAAGAATAGACGCTAATTAGCTCTCTGTATAAAGGATGGTCGAAAGTGATGAATGTGCTAACTAATTCCAGAAGGATATAACCAATAGATATAAAAAACGCCACTTAATAAAGTGGCGTTCTCAAAATTCGTTCTAAATTTGCTTTATATGGCCTAGAAGCGCACTTCAGCGCCAGCAAACCAGCCATCAACCATGACAAACTCTTTGCCAACCTCTGAAGAGAAGAACTCATCCGAATCTAAATCGATAACACGGTAACCACCACGCAGGGCAATTTCAGATTCTGATACTGGAATTCGGTACTGAACACCCGCCATCAAGTCAGTGCTCTTAATACCACTGCTATCACCAAACTCCATCGTACCGATGATATCGAAATTGGTCTCAGGAACGTTGATCTCTGCGTTGCCGTAGAAGCTCCAAGTGAATTCATCAAAGCTTGTTTGAGCGCCACCCGTTTTCGGTTCGATGTAATTCGAGTTTGAATACTGAGTAAACGTCACACCCGCATCGAAGTTCATCAGCTTGTGATCTAACAACGTGTAATAGAAGGTGTAATCGTACTTATCGAAAGCCAATGAATCTGCATCAACAGAAGTATAGCGAAAGCTAGCGTTTGGTAGCATCGGGGCATTATGCTCAAATGCGAAATACAACGAAGGTGAGTTAGAGTCATCATCTTGTCTAACTTCGTTTAGCTTTGTACTTCCCCACCACATATCGGCACCGACTTTAGCCGTGTAAGAAAACTCTTCTTCAGCAGACACTGCCGAGCTTAAAGATAGCATTCCCACTAAAGCAATTAATGGCATTTTATTCATTTGAGATAGCTCCAATTCCATATCGTAGTGCTAATTGTATGCACATTCATAGATTATTGGGGAAAATTCTACCACACATCTTAAATTCTAAAACGATAAACCGCTGACGAGTAAAGATTTGACGGCACGATGACCTTAGTAACGTCTCTGGTTAGAACTGTGTACAAAATTTTTGAAAAACCACACACCGATTGCAATCACGATCAACCAAGGCAGTAACTTAAACACGACGCCCATCATACCTAAAACCAACATGACTAATAACGCCACTCCGGTTGCAGCCAATACCGTCATAAACGTAATACCAGTGACAAGTAGAGTCGCAACGAAAATAAGAACAAATATTAATTCAAACATAATGGTCTCCCTAATGAGTTAATGACCTATCTTTCCTACTTTCTAACATTGCAGCTTCCATACCAAGTATGCCAACCCTATAAAATCCTTATTTATCAGATAAATAAAAAGCCACACATCTTCATGCGTGGCTTTTCGGAAACTTATAGTGGTAAATTTAACCTCTAGTGGCGAATTTAACCTTAAGTTTTTAACTTAGAGGGAGCTTAAACATTTAGCTCTTTAGGGATCTTAGCCAATGCTGTTTGCATCACTTCAATACCTGCACCTTTCTTATGTGCGTTTTCACTGATGTAGCGACGCCATTGTCTTGCGCCCGGCATGCTTTGGAACAAACCAAGCATGTGACGAGATATGTGTCCTAAGCTTGCACCATTTGAAAGCTCACGCTCAATGTACGGGTACATTTCTTCAACCACTTGTGAGCGCTTCTTAATTGGCGTGTCTAAACCAAAGATCTGCTGATCAACTTCAGCCAAGATAAACGGGCTATGGTAAGCCTCACGACCGATCATCACACCATCAAGGTGTTGCAAGTGCTCTTTAGTTTGCTCAAGAGTAGTAACGCCACCATTCACGGCAATCACCAGATCAGAGAAATCTTTCTTGATTTGGTATGCACGATCGTAATCTAGCGGTGGGATCTCACGGTTCTCTTTCGGGCTAAGGCCACTCAACCACGCTTTACGCGCGTGAATAGTAAATTGCTCACAGCCACCTTTTTCAGAAACCGTCGAAACAAACTTAGTTAGAAACTCATAAGAGTCTTGGTCATCGATACCGATACGCGTTTTCACGGTAATTGGAATATCAGTGACATCTTTCATCGCTGAAACACAATCTGCCACCAACTCGGGCTCAGCCATCAAGCATGCACCAAATCGACCATTCTGAACTCGGTCTGAAGGGCAACCTACGTTAAGATTCACTTCATCATAACCGCGTTCACCAGCAAGCTTGGCACAAGCAGCAAGATCAACCGGGTTTGAACCACCGAGTTGAAGTGCAAGAGGATGTTCTTGCTCGTTATATTCTAGGAAGTCGCCCTTACCATGTAAGATCGCGCCCGTTGTTACCATTTCCGTGTACAGAAGCGTCTGCTGAGAAAGCAAACGGTGAAAGTAACGACAGTGGCGGTCAGTCCAATCGAGCATGGGTGCAACAGAAAGTCGGTTACTAGCGTATTTACTGGTTTTATTAGTGTTTGTCATGATTCAGTCTCAATTAATACTGTACAAACATACAGTGAATTACCTAGAATTAAACGGAATTACTTCCTGTAGTACCCCTCAAGTACCCCTTTAGGAGTTGGACAATGGCAAGTTATACCATCGAGACCAGAAAGCTAAAAAGCGGTGAACCAAGGTTCAAGGTAACAATCATCGTTAAAAAGAATTCGCGCATTATACACAGGGAAAGCAAAACTCTAAAAAAGAAAGCACTCGCTAAAGCTTTCGGTAAAAAAAGGGTAGCTGAACTAGAAGCTCAAGGGGTACTCAATCAGCCAAAAACAGTCCCCCTTTCGGTACTCCTCGATTTATTCATGACCGAAAGAGATCTTTGGGACAATACAGGCCGCACCAAACGCTATGTGATTAAGATGCTTAGGGATTGCGACATCGCCCAAGTTGAGAGTAATCAGCTACGAACTAGCGACTTAATCGAGCACTGTAAAAACAGAAGAGGCGCAGGAGCCAAACCCGCAACGATTTATCATGATATTGCTTACCTACGTTCTGTAATGAAAAAGTCTAAGCCTGTCTTCAACATCGACACCAATCACCAGATTTTTGATGAAGCCGTCCCTGTTCTGATTGATATGGGGTTAGTCGGTAAAAGTCAGAAACGAACACGCCGCCCTACCTCTGAAGAACTGAAACTCTTAAAGCTTGGGTTAGAGCAACGTGAGTCTTTCCGGCCAAACGGTACAACTCGAATCCCATTCACTGACATTCTTGAGTTCAGCATTCTTACTTGTATGCGAATTGGTGAAGTCTGCAAGCTGCGTTGGGAAGACCTCAACCAAGAACATAAAACGATACTCGTTAGAGATAGAAAAGACCCAAGGAAGAAAGATGGCAATCACATGGTTGTGCCGTTGCTTGGTGAGTCATTTGAGATCGTACTAAAACAACCAAACAAAGGTGAGCTAATTTTCCCGTACAACTCACGAAGTGTTAGCGCAGGCTTTCAGCGAGTAAGGAACGAGTTGGGTATTGAAGACTTAAGGTATCACGACCTACGAAGAGAGGGAGCAAGTCGGTTGTTTGAAAAGGGCTACTCTATTGAAGAAGTAGCCCAAGTAACTGGTCATAGGAATCTGAATATTCTTTGGCAGGTTTACACCCAGCTTTTCCCACACAAACTGCATGAAAAATAAGTTAAACACCAAACATACTCTGAGCTCAAAATCACAACATTGTAATTTTGAGCTTAAAAGTTAATGGTGATATTTTGTCGGAGAATCCAGCATATCTTTGTACTCATTCGCCATCAAAGTCAGATTTAGCGAGCAGTATTTCTCACTATTAGCTACAGGATACGTTGAATACACTAATTTGATAAATTCATCGTAATTTTTAGTCTTTGTTTTCTCAATAACAAAGTCCAAAATTTCCTTTTCTGATATTGATAAATGCGCCATGTAGTCAGAACTATCATCGTTTAATGTGAAACAAGTTTTCTTCTTTCCATACATGTTGCGAGAAGTATAAGACGTAATTCCTGAATTGGCGTTACACGATTCCTTCAAGGTATCGACATAAGGACCGTAATGATCAAAAAACCATTTAGTTTCAGTTAGCTGCTTGTTATTCACAAGCGCATTTCGCCAATCTGACAAGTAGACCATTTTTGTTAATCTGGAAGCCGATAATTCATCTTTATTTGGATAGTTTTGTAGAAAGTATTTAACTAAAATAATAAATTTATTAATCATTAGAAACCCTCCTTGTGAGCGATCTCAATTGAGACCATATGACTACTAAGCCCTTCCATTAAAAATGAAAGCTTACGTCTCTCATCATCATTTATGCATCGATTAATCTTACTAAAAGGTAATCCATTACTATTGGTAGATTCAAACACAATAACTGCCAACGCATCTCGTTTTGTATCTAGAATACGAATCGCACAGAACGACCTACTTTTCATATTGCTGTTTCGAATGACGTCTTCTGGAACTCCGAACTTACTAGCGTGGTACTTTATATAATCCGCTAGACTCGTTTTAGGACAAGGTGAAGTAGCATCAGTAACACCACCTTGTTCCCATGCTTTAGCCAAGTAACCATAGGACTTCGAATACATTCGTTCAGGCTTGGATTTAAAACTCTCATTCAAAGAATATCGTCCAATACACCTAAAGTGCCCTAACTCCACTCTATATATACTAATACGTTCATTGCTCGTTAGCTTTAAATACTTGAAAATTATGTAAATGTAATCACTAAATATTTGATAACAATCTAACAGCCTTTCATCGTACTTTGATTGCAACGAATCATGTTCTTCACGAAGCTCTCTATGTTGTTCGCCAAGTTTTGTAAATTTGTTCTTCAATACACTCAGACTTGCGTATGGAGCTACGGTTCCCCAAATAGCGAAGAAAACAGTAAGAGAGAGGAGTACCAATAACCACTCTTTCGCACCTAACAAATCGAGCATAAATATTCTCAACTCAACAGGAACAAAACCTCTAACACTCGCCTGAAGCTCTGCTGGAACTGCAATATATGCAAAACCCATAGCACTCAAGGCCGCACCTATCCATGAATATCGAGCTACACCCCATAGAACTTTTTTATGTCTAGGTGCTTCAGCTAAAAGGGTATCCAAGTAAAATCTTCTTCTAATAAACCATAAACTTATAGCAATATATCATAATTGCTATAAGTTTTTTACTTTGTTGCATATTCAAGACTTATCTTTTAGCCCTTGAAGCTTGATTTCTACCGTTCTTGTTCTTTTCTCTAACTCGTTGATCTCCTGCTTTTGTTCTTTCTGTGACATTTTCACCCAGCTCATATCAACTTTCACAGCGGCTATCGTTGCAATACTCGATATTCCTCCGGTAATCACTGCAATTATAATGGCTTGATACTCTGCCATTTACTTGAACTCATTGCGTAGGGTTTCCCATAGGCCAAATACTATTGGAGCACTTGCGCCAATAATGCCACCGAATTGAACACCGTCTGCCGATACGCTCGCGGTGATAAGTTCAGGGTGACCAGCTACCAAAGCAGCTCCCGCGCCAAGTAACGCTAAACCCTTTTTAGTGGAAGGAGCAGATCATTTTCTTCTGTTCACTTTCTATGACGCGGACTTAAATAACCAACTTTTCAAGTTCGATTCGGTGAGAGGCTTTTCCTTTACTGTGCTTTACCCATAAACGCTTTGGTTGGTATCCATTGGCACGGACCTCAACATCATAATTACCCTCTGGCAATCGCATACCGGCTTGGTACCTAGGCTTAATATTCATTATTCGAACCTTAAAACCCGGTTGGTTCTGTGCATTTGAATTGATGTACATAGGAAACTCCGTTTGGGCTTCATTATTGTTTTTAGCTGAACTCACCGGTTCGCTCTCAGCACGCTGAGTTAAATAACGAGCAAAAACACCATCCAACTCCGCTACCGAATGCTCCAAAGAGGTAGAAAACCCATCAGTAATACGCATACTTTTGTCTATTTGAGCGCCAAGTGGATGAATCAACGGTTGAGTATGTATCACCCAACGAACGGCATAAGAAGCCGACGGAGATAGTGTGTCACTGACTTGCTCTAAGAAAAAGCCAATCGTTGAGTCCGTTTGAGTGTACTTGGATGAAAATACATTCACAGGCACAACAAGAATAACGAATATGACGATAAACGAGCTGCCTATATTCAGAGCCTTGCTCTTCAAGTTCGGTGCTGGCCGTGGTTTATGGTAATTCATCAACACGATAAATTTTCCTGGCAGCTTAAACACCGTTAGGACAACGAGAAATAGCGATAGTCCCATTGATATTGGCGGCACAATGATAGAACGCAATGCCGCTTTGCCTTGTTCAGCATAAGGGCCATCATCAGCAAACTGAGCGCGTGACGCCTCAATATAACCTAGCCAATAATCTCTCTCACGCCTCACATTTGGAACAATAACCTGTTGGTAAAATTGCTTATTATTCCACGTCGCCATCATGGGCTCGACGTAATAACGTTCGCCCATACGATTCTTTATTTGTTGCTGAACTTCGGCTACTTTTTGAAAATCATTCCAAGATAAGTTCGGTTCAATGTCGTAACCCCGCTGCTTTGCCTCGGCATGCCAACGAGCTTTGGTGTCCTTCATAACTTTGTTTCTGACTGCATTTTTAAACACGCTAATTTGGTTTATTTGCCAATTGGAGTCTAAATGGATCCCCTTTCGATGAACTTGAGTACGAACCTTACTTGCTGTTGTAGAGTGGGAGCGAAACTCCGACATAGAGTCGATTCCCATAGGATAACCGGTCTCTTTTAAGAACTGTTTTTGCCACACTGCCAGTATTCGTGGTGTGTAATGAGCGACACTATTGGTATACGTTTTATCTTGAATGGCTTCTCCAGCTTGCCCTGTCGCCTGCTCAATACCGGCTTGGATAACTGATAAGCCTAGAGAACCGAATGCTTCCCCCCAAGATGTTTCACCTTTCGTTCGTCGAAAGGTTTTCTCTAACCAATAATCCATCGGTTGGTGGGGAATCGAGTTATCTTTTAATAAGCGTTCATAGCGATCTTCAATGCGGCTGATACAATTGGCTCTTGAGCTTCCTTTGCGTTTATAACAGCGTTCTTTATCATCAAATAGGTCAAAAATAGGTTGTGCAACTCTTTGTGCTCTCGCCTCTGCTCTCGTTAAATAGGCCTTACTCGCCTGTTGATAATCACGATACCCCGTCGCGACGGTCGACTCGACCTCTTCCCACGCTTGATTGGCCTTTTGATGGCGAGACTCTACCGTCTGATTATACGCCCCAACATGTTTTTGATATTGATGCCACGATTGCTGAACTTCACTCCGTAATACTTTATAGTTCGCATAGTGCTCATCGAAATTGGCGTTTGCTCGATTTTGAATATAACGATCCAAAATTTGAACTTTCTTATCATCAATATGACTTAAGAATGCATCATTGCTGTAAACCAACCCACCGATCAAAGCGAGAAAAGTCATTTCTGACGACTCGGTACTCGCCTCTGAGTTATAAGGGATCCCTTCGATATTAATCGCATTCATCGCTAAACTAGATCGCAGTACAGAGGAAAAGAAAGCCTCCTGTCTCTGCTTTGCACTACTCGGTTCAATCAACCATTTATCTATTACCGCCTTTTGACCAAAAAAAACCGTTGGCCAAACCAAAGCTGTAATCACGACCAACGATGAAATAGCGCGAAACTTCGTCGTGGTCAGCCATCCTTTAAGTAGAAAATCCGCAACAATTAAAGTCACCCCGATCCCTGAGATGGTTCGGCCAAATAGCTCCGTTTTATGTAATTGAGCATCACTAACATCGATTCCACCCGCAATTTCAACCAACTTGGCGTTGAAAGCGACTTCAGGAAAAAGATAAAGAAGTGAACAAAAAAACAACAAAACAGCCAACCATTTCGGCTTCTTATTATTTGTGGTTATTACGTCCTGGCTAGGAACTGGTTTCATCTTAACGCTTCCATAATTTGTCTATCCCTGTTCTCATCAAACATCATTTTTCTGTCGGCATCGAAATGCTGATCGCATCGTTACTTAAATTTAAATCTTCATCTTGAATATCAAACAGCACTGCTGGCTTCGCGCTCTGCGTTGTTTGCGTTCTTTTTTTCACACCTTTCACGCTAGCAGGCTTGGAATATGACACACTCCTAATGAGACCTCGGTTAGTGATGTAATGGCCATCTTTGAGGTAATCTATTTGTTCATAGAGTCGGTGAAAATCAGCGTCATTGGGTAGGCCAGCAACGGTTTCGCCTGCTAACGTTGTGGGTTGGTAGCCATTTGATTGAACGACAAGCTGTGGAGCAAGCTGCTGACAAATAGAGAACTTACTGGTATCCATGATCGCCTCATCTGGCAGAGGTCGACCTGCCTTAGCTAACGAGACCAATTGATCTTGGTGGTAATCCGTTCCGTTAATCGTATAAGTCACCACCTTCATGCCTTGCGCTTTCGCACGGCTGTAAATTGTCGCATATTGTCGGTAACTTCTTATATCAACATGTAATCCACTATTGGGGCCAAGTATTCGTTTTACCGTTTTAGCGGAATGTTTGGGCTTATGCTTACGATAACGCCCCTCCATAGCAAAGGCGCGATCGATATTCTTTTTATTTTTCTGATAATAATCATCAGAACCCATGCCTCGTTTTGCATCCCGCTTAAACTGAGCAACCGACGCCGAATGAGGCTCCCATACATACCCAAGATAAACACTTGAATTGATTTCCCGCATTTTTTTCAGAACGTCCATATCCATTGATGAATAAAAATAGTTTCTATAGGGGAGACTTTGTCTGGCCATTTCGTCGAGTTTAAACAAATCTTCCATGGAGCCATCTGATGTTTTTATTTCAATATTAAGGGGTTGTTCAATCGTTGCGTAATGGTACCAATCATTCACGGCTTCATTGAAATAAGCGGGACGATACCCATCTAATGTTCCGTCAGGGCTCCTTCCACTCAGAGAGTTCCACTCACTACTCTTCATACGACTCACGCGATATCGCTTACCATCACTACGAGCGGTTGCTCTTCCTGTTTCTATGTCGTGATGTACAACCCAATCTTTATCACGCGTCAGCATCACATCAATTTCTGCTCCATCAAAACCACTTACCGCCGCCATTTGAATCGCATTACGAGAGTTTTCAGCATAATTAGAGCTGCCACGGTGGGCGATAACATCAATAGGGCACTGTCCTTTGATGTAAGAGATATCCCCTCCCATGGTTTGATAAAGATTGCGCGATTTTAACGCCAACTGCATATCACGAAACATTTCTCGCCCCTCTGCTGAGTTATGATTCGAGATTAGTTTTGCATCTGCAGGTAATCCAAGCCCTCGCTCCAAGGTTGGTTGTGGTGGTGTTACTTTATCTGTAGATGAACATCCCTGAATAAGAGCAATAGTAGTGACAAGCAGCCCTCTTGAAAGCGTGGTTACACGTGAAGGTGGTGAAAACATGAGATCCTTATCCGTTGGTAGCTTATATGTGACATAACTGGGTTTCACACGCTGAGCACGACAAAGTCGGCCTCCAAGCACGGAGACCGCAAAGTGCTAATATATGATGACTCCAACCATTGATTTCGATTGTTGATATGTTGTTGGAGTGGACGTATTTAATGGTTTAATTTGATTGAAAGCAAAGGCTCAAAAACTCATAAATACAAATCATGATTACATTATTTCATCAAATAATAATTGAATAAGCCCTTGTTCATCTGGGATGTCATACCCCTTTCGACATGGATAAGCCAAACCATCTGTGAAGTTCAAAAACGAAAAGCTATTGTCTATGCTTTCGCTCCCCTCTTCATCCTGCCATGGTTCAATAGTACTGTTCTGTTTAGTCACGATATAACCACACGAATTGACAGGCATCTCGGTCTTACGATTTAAGACTATCTTATGATTGGAATTATTGTAGTGATTTACTCGAATCTTACCGGCTAACGCTAGATATATCGCCCCTGCGGCGCCCAAAAGCAAAGTATGGCCGATAACTTTACCTGTCGCACTCGCTACGGCGATTCCAACATTAGCAGTCGCACTCGCGATGCTTTGACCTCGGTTTCCATAACGGTCTGTAGAATACACGTAATCCACGCTATGTTTTCTTTCAACGCGAGCACGTTGTCTGACAGGAGTATGGTTTATGTACTCTTGACCACCAAAAGCATCAAAGTTGTGTATTAATACCGGAACACAATGATAAGTTTCTCCATTCCAGTTCACTACACGAGCCTTCATTTGCCATGGATAATACTCTTCATCTAAATATTTCTTACATAAAGCTGGTAACAAATGGCTAAGTAACGCTGTGTTGTGATCGCTCTGCGCCATGTTGTACAGTTCTTGCGTTATTGATCGGGCCTGCTCTTGATCTCCTGATCTTGCGGCAACGATAAAGAGAATGACCTCGCCCCAAAAAGTATCGTTGATCAAGTAGTCAACCGGCAAATTATCGATTTCGATTAAAGCTCGTGGAACATCTTCATCGGACAAAGCCTCCAATACTGCAGACAAGTGATGCACGCGATCTTGAGGCTTTGCAATAGGTTCGTAATATGCGTCCCATCGTTCAACAAAGGTCTTCCAACGCATTATTTTTTTAAACTCCTCAGTTACTCCTTCCGTGGTGAGTAACTTAGGTTCAATATATTTTGCAATGTGCTTTTTATGACCGTCTCGCTTTTTCATCGCCTTTGTGTAAATTTTGCTATCAGACTTGAATAAGTGCAGTGCTAAACCATAGCTTTCATACCATTCACCAAGGTTAAGATGACTACTTTCTAATGAAGCTTTAGCCAAAGCGTCAAAATGCTTTTTCATTTTATTCCCTTCCAATTTGACGACTTAAATAAAGATAAAGGCGATGACTAAAATAATAGCTGCGGCTATAGCCAGTTTGATGTATAGCTCATTTTTTTTAACTCTTGGTTCTTCCACTTCTTCAAGCTTATCCCTCATGGCCTTAAAGTCATCCAAACGTTGTTGATAACGTTTTTCTCTTTGATTATAGATGGACAACAGTTTCAGAAATGATTCTTTGTTTACTTGCTCCACAGCTTAACTCCAAGCATTTGAAATTAAAGACTAAAACTACAATACACCATGACAAGCTCATGTTGACAGGAGGGGTCAATAGTCTTCTTCTAGTCTATATTAGGCATCGATTTTAGCGAATAAGGAACAATATGCGATAAGAAATGTGATTTAAAACAGCACATTATTGTAAGAAAAATTAATTGAGCTAAATTGAACTCAAATGAAGATGTCATATCAACTTTACCTCATACTTTTTTATAAACCTATTCACCAGATCTCTAATTCAACCTCATTAATCAGTTATGCCTTGAGTCACACTGTCATTTTGAGTTACCTTGTCTTATTCAAAGTCGTGGGTCACAATACGCTCTGTACCTGACTTTAATAGAAATCATTGGCTCCCAAAACGTAGTAACCTAGAAATAAGGTTTGATTAGGGATGTCCGATTGAATGGTGAAAAATTTGGACCACACATTAATAGAGCAAGTTGAAGGGATATGCGAATCGCGAGGCGTTAGATTAACACCTCAAAGAAAGCGAGTGTTTGAGCTCATCCTCTCTAATAAAAAAGCCTCCAGTGCTTATGAATTATTAGAGCAGTTGAAAGTCAGTGAACCGCAAGCCAAGCCACCTACAGTATATCGCGCTTTGGATTTCTTGTTGGAGCAAGGTTTCATTCACAGAGTTGAGTCAACCAATAGCTTCATATGCTGCTGCTCTTGCAATGCCAACAAACATTTCTCCCAACTACTGATCTGCGATAAATGTGGCACTGTGATAGAACTGCAGGACGATGCGCTTGTCACCCTACTCGCCAGTAACGCTGAGAAGCATGGCTTTCAATTGACGAATCATGTCATTGAATCGCATGGCATTTGCCAATCTTGCTCCTCCGAGATGAAAGAATAAGATTATAGAAGAACATTATGCGCGCTGAATTTGTAAACCCGTTTTTAGCTTCTTTGATGAACGTATTAAAAACGATGGCTTCTCTAGAATTGAAGCCACAAAAACCGAGAGTTAAGAAAGATGAAATCGCTCGTGGTGATGTATCCGGCCTAATTGGTATGGTGGGTACACAATCTCGTGGCTCTATGTCGATCACCTTTGATGAAGGTCTCGCTCTCGAAATCATGGAAAACATGCTTGGTGAACGACCAAACGGCCTCAACGAAGAAGTGACCGATATGGTGGGTGAAATCACTAACATGGTGACTGGCGGTGCGAAACGTATTCTTGCGGAAAGCGGTTTTGACTTCGATATGGCAACACCAATCGTGGTTTCCGGTAAAGGTCATACGATTCGTCACAAGTGTGATGGGGCAATCATCATCATGCCTTTCTCATCTCAATGGGGTAATGCTTTCATCGAGATCTGTTTCGAATAGAGACAATCGAGTAAATATAAAACGAAAGGCTGACGTACATACGTCAGCCTTTTTTATTGCCGTAAAATCAACGGAATCGAGTAGGAGGAGGCC
>NZ_JBFRVD010000065.1:0-1159 GCF_041474985.1 Vibrio sp. 10N.222.49.C9
AATAGCGTCAAACCCTTAGCTAGACAGCCATTTTGAACTTAATTGAGCACCTATCCGTCATCGAAGATACTCGTTCTGACATTAACCAAAAACATGACCTTATTGACGTTATGTTCCTCGTTATTAGTGCTATTGCATCTGGGTGCGAAGGATGGCAAGACATTGAATTTTATGGGGAAGAGAAGTTAAGCTGGTTAAGAAAGTACAGGCCATTCAAACATGGAATCCCCCGACGACACACAATAGCACGCATATTACGCTCAGTTGTTGCGGAGTCATTGCTTGAAGCGTTGGCCTTGTGGATAAACGAACAAAGAGCCAACCAAAATAAACCCATAATCGCATTCGACGGAAAAGTCCTGCGTGGCTCTTATCGAAATGACAGGAAAACAGCGTTGCAGTTGGTCACGGCATATGACACTGAGCGTGGCCTTGTTCTGAGCCAAAAACCGACGGAAAACAAGAATGGCGAGATCAGTGTTGTGCGCCAAATGCTTGATGTTATAAATGTAAAAGGCAGTGTGGTCACGATTGATGCGCTGCATTGCCAGCGCGAAACCCTAGAGAAGATAAAAGAAAAGAAAGCGCATGTTGTTGTTCAAGTGAAGAACAACCAACCGAAACTAAGAGCGGCTGTTGTTGAACAGTTTCAGGCTATCTTCGATGCTAGGAAAGAGAAAATAGTCACTGAAATCAAAGAGACACATCATGGTCGTAACGAAGAGCGATACGTTTTTCAACTTAAGGCTAAGTTGCCCGAAGAACTAGCAAAGAAATGGCCGACGGTAAGAAGCATTATAGCAGTGGAACGCCACCGAGTGATAAACGGGAAAGGCACCGTAGATACGTCATACTACATAAGTTCCATGTCGCCGAATCACAAATTACTTGGTCATTATATTCGTCAACACTGGCGAATTGAAAACAGCCAACACTACGTATTAGATGTTGTTTTTAAAGAGGATAGCTCTCGAATCACTTTGGATGGTGCCGTTGAGAACATAGCGTTGTTCAGACGCTTTGTAATGAACATGCTTAAGCAATGTGATTGCGGTGCGCCAAGTCAAAAGGTGAAGTTGAAAAAAGCGGGATGGAACGACGATTATCGGGCTAGAGTCTTCTTTGGGTTATAAATCCATCAAAGTATGCTCCCGCCCTG
>NZ_JBFRVD010000066.1:0-432 GCF_041474985.1 Vibrio sp. 10N.222.49.C9
TGCAGTTGAGCTAAGTTTATTGACGGTTAGCGATGGAGAAGTGCTCCCGAATTGACTGAACCAAACACGGCGAAGCATCCTAGAGGTGTCTGGTGATGGTATTTATGAAACGAGAGCGTGCTACGATGTAATTAAGATTAAGCGAGTGACTTCGCTTGTTCCTCCAAGATAAAGGGTAGCATTCAGGAACTCGGCCATTCTCGAAATCGCTCAGTGGGTTGCTAGAAATTATACGGCTCAAATAAGTATTGGAAAGAGCGGTATGGTTACCACAAACGCTCACTCTCAGAAACGGCGATGTAACAAGTTAACCAATTGTTAGGAGGACGATTAGATTTCAGAAATTACAGTACACAGTCAGGGGGAAACTCGCGCTAAGCTCAAAACGTTGAATAAGCTTACTGGGTTAGGTACAGGGCGGGAGCATACTTT
>NZ_JBFRVD010000067.1:0-71297 GCF_041474985.1 Vibrio sp. 10N.222.49.C9
TAGAGAACAAATAGTGAATCTATTAGATTTATTATGGCTACTTAGCTCAGTTGGTTAGAGCACATCACTCATAATGATGGGGTCGCAGGTTCAAATCCCGCAGTAGCCACCACTTATACAACGTCTTATTGAAGCACCAATATTCGATATGACTATAAAGATTTGCTGCGGTCGTGGCGGAATTGGTAGACGCACCAGATTTAGGTTCTGGCGCCGAGAGGTGTGAGAGTTCAAGTCTCTCCGACCGCACCATCATTAAATAGAACCCAGCTTTTTAGCTGGGTTTTGTTTTATCTGGAATATGCAAATCTGCTAGCCAAGTCACCAAGTATTCTCTTCTATAACCTCACTTTTAATACGATTTTATAAGACAATGTCAGCTCCATTTTCTAATTGAGTATGACTAGCCTATGAAACCCCTCCCCTTAACGATCGGTTGCTACACAGATACACCAAGTAAAAGCCAAGGTGTTTATCAAACTCAGTTAGATCTAGAAACAGGAAAACTATTACCTCTAGAGCTGATCATCAAATGTACTAACCCCTCTTTTATTACTGTAACAAAGACTGGGATCTATACTGCATCGGAAGTGGACCAGCAAAAACAGCCCCAGCTCATTCATATACCTAATGTTGATTCACAGCTAACACACAATACAAGCCTCATCTCGGGAGATCACCCTTGTCACGTCGCGATAGATCCACACAATAAGTTTGCTATCACGTCGCAATACTCATCAGGCACATTCGATATTTTTAGCTTAAGTATCAACGGCAGCATCGATAAACGACTCAAAACAATCCAGATGGTTGGTTCCGGGCCAAACAAAGAGAGACAAACTAGCCCACACGCCCATCAATGCCTGTTCTTACAAAACTCACCACAGTTTGTGACTGTCGATCTCGGCACCGATCGCATCAACTTCTATTGCTTTGATGAAGAGCAAGAAGAGTTCCTTGATGAGCCAATGCAGTCTATTAAGGTGCCCGCCGGCAATGGACCTCGCCATTTAATCTTTAACAAAGCTGAAGACAGAGCCTATGTGGTCTGTGAACTCTCTGAAACGTTGCTGACTTTGGAAAAGGTTTTAGGCATTTGGAATGTAGTGGAAGAGATTGATGCATTGCCTAATATGGAGAAGGGAGAAGCCGCAGCTGCGATTAAGCTATCGCCTGATGAGCAATTCCTTTATGTGTCATGTCGACACCAATCAAGAATCAGTAGCTTCAAAATCGACTCTGAGACTCAAAGGCTGACTTTCATTGATAGCTACGACACTGAAGGCAAATTCCCAAGAGACTTCCATATAACGAACGATGGGAAATGGCTTATCGCCGCCAACCAGCACTCCAACAACATCACCTCATTCAAGCGAGATAATGAAGATGGGTCTTTGGTTTATACAGGGTACTCTTTAGAGATCGATGCACCGGTTTGTGTGACGCAACAGCGATAGTAGTCATCTGATACAAAAAAGGAGAGCATTCGCTCTCCTTCTCTTTATAAAGTGTCTGTAATACTCAATTAAAGGCCCAGGGCATACTTCAACACTTGAGCTTTAATCGGCCCTGAATTTTCAGCTAGTTTTAGAGCAGCATTACGTACAAATTTCAGTGGGCCAATGTCGTTGCTGAATGTCTTGTAGAAGAAATCCATGCCACTTTGCATCATTAGATTGTCGCCTCTTCTTATCACTTCATAGCGTCTTGCTACAGACTGGTTCAATTCACCCTTTTCTTTGGTGACATCCAGCAGTACTGATACATCTTTGAAGCCTAAGTTAACACCCTGCCCAGCCAAAGGGTTGATGGTATGCGCAGAGTCTCCGACCAAAATACAGTTATTCTTCGAGTATGATTGAGCATGACGTCGTGTCAGAGGAAAAGAACCCGAATTCAAGACTTTGATATCACCTAACTCTTTAGGAAAGTGAGTAAGTACTTCGTTACGTAGTTTTTCAGGGGCCATTGCTGACAGTTGCTTAATACGCAGTGGAGAATCATACCAAACTAACGAGCCCAGCCCGACTTCTTGACCGTCAGAGGTTAGAGAACACAAAGGCAAAAATGAACGAGGGCCACTTGGTAGAAATTGCTGCCAAGTAATATCTTGCTGAGGTTGTTCTGTTTCTACATTGATAAGCATACAGTGTTGTCGATAATCCCAAGCCGTGATGCCAATTCCAGCTTGTTGGCGAACGGCTGAATTCGCACCATCAGCACCAACCACCCACTTCGCAGACAACTCAGCCCCTGATTGAAGCTTTACGATATTGATTTCACCAAACTCAATCACATCAAGCTTTTCTGGGCATAACAGTTCGAGATTGTCGTAGGCATCAAATTGAGACCATAAACCTAATTGAATGAGTCTGTTCTCAACGATATAGCCCAAACGAGGAAGGTCTAGTGAGGCAGCATCAAATCGAGTACGACATTCTGGGTGTTCCCAAGTCTCTAAGCGCTTGTAAGAGCAAACTCGCATTGCTGCTATGTTCTGCCATGCACCAAGATCGTCAAGTAAATCGACTGACGCCTGAGAAATCGCTGACACTCGAATATCCATCGCTTGCGACTCATCAAATGCTTGTGGGGCAAAACCTTCGATCACCGCAACACTCAGACCTTGCTTTGCAAAACCGATTGCTGTTGCTGCGCCAACCATGCCGCCACCGACTACTACAATATCGTAACTGTTCATATTTCGTACTTATCAGTTTGATTCTTTGACTGTTTTTGATTGTACTTTTTCATAACTAACTTGTAACCAAAAACCTTATTCGAAAAAAGGGTTATCCCTTATGGCATATGGCGTTAACGATAATAAAAACCACTACATAAGAGATTTGTTCAGACTACTAGTCAGTCGGTTTTGAAACCAGTACAATACGCCGCTTGCCGCTAGAGCCTGTCATAAAATTGAATACCGAATTATGACAAACGGGGCTAGCGGATGAATAATGGGCGATTTGCTCCCTTAAATTAAACTAACGATCGAGCGAACATATAATGAGTAAGAAACTGCTAATTAAAACTTGGGGCTGTCAGATGAATGAATATGATTCATCAAAAATGGCCGACCTGCTTAACGCTGCAAATGGCTATGAGCTAACTGAAGTACCTGAGGAAGCAGACGTACTACTATTGAATACTTGTTCTATCCGCGAAAAAGCGCAAGAAAAAGTATTCCACCAGCTTGGTCGTTGGAAAACGCTTAAAGATAAAAAAGAAGGTGTGGTGATCGGTGTGGGTGGCTGTGTAGCGACTCAAGAAGGTGATCACATTCGTCAACGTGCACCTTACGTAGACGTTATCTTTGGCCCACAAACATTACACCGTTTGCCAGAGATGATTAAATCATCACTGTCTAACGAAAAGCCAGTAATGGATATCTCTTTCCCAGAGATCGAAAAGTTCGATAACCTGCCAGAGCCAAAAGCTGAAGGCGCGACGGCGTTCGTTTCTATCATGGAAGGTTGTTCTAAATACTGTACTTACTGCGTTGTACCATACACACGTGGCGAAGAAGTTAGCCGTCCAATGGATGATGTACTTTTCGAAGTTGCTCAACTTGCAGAGCAAGGCGTACGTGAAGTTAACCTGCTAGGTCAAAACGTAAACGCATACCGCGGTCCAACACACGAAGGCGATATCTGTTCATTCGCAGAACTGCTTCGTCTTGTTGCTTCTATCGACGGTATCGACCGTATTCGTTTCACAACAAGCCACCCGCTTGAGTTTGGTGACGACATCATTGAAGTTTACAAAGACACACCAGAGCTAGTGAGCTTCCTTCACCTACCAGTACAAAGTGGTAGTGACCGTATTCTTACGATGATGAAGCGCCCACATACGGCTATCGAGTACAAATCTATTATCCGTAAACTGCGTAAAGCTCGCCCTGACATTCAAATCAGCTCTGACTTTATTGTTGGTTTCCCTGGTGAGTCTAAGCAAGACTTCCAAGATACAATGAAGCTAATTAAAGACGTTGATTTCGATATGAGCTTCAGCTTTGTTTTCTCTCCACGTCCAGGTACGCCAGCGGCAGATTACCCATGTGATGTACCAGCACAAGAGAAGAAAGATCGTCTGTACGAACTGCAGCAAACGGTAAACACACAAGCTATGCGTTTCTCTCGTCTAATGTTAGGCACAGAGCAACGTATCCTTGTTGAAGGCCCATCAAGAAAGAACCTAATGGAACTTCGCGGCCGTACAGAAAACAGCCGTGTTGTGAACTTCGAAGGTTCTGCAGACCTAATCGGTCAATTCGTAGATGTGAAGATCACTGAGGTTTACACCAACTCACTACGTGGTGAGCTAGTTCGCACAGAAAAAGACATGGGTCTACGCGTTGTTATGACTCCAGCAGAAATGATGGAAAAAACAAAACGTGAAGACGAGCTAGGTGTAGCGACATTTACGCCATAGGCAATACAACTGTTTGAGCACAAAGCGCAAACACAAAGCTTGAAATTACCTAACTAAGTGACCATCTTAGAAATAGGGATATCACCATCAGAAGCCCGGTCTAAATCGGGCTTTTTGCTCTTTGTTTTATTTAAGAGTGAGTGGCACAAAATGAGAGGCTAATTTGAGCAATAAAATCGTTACCTTAGAGATAAATCTAGAACCAGCAGACAACAAGCGCTTGGCAAGTTTATGCGGACCATTTGACGACAACATCAAGCATCTTGAGCGTCGTCTGGGCGTTGAGATTAATTACCGTAGCAACTTTTTCACCATTGTCGGTAAGCCTCACACTACAGCCGCAGCTTTAGACATCATCAAACACCTCTATGTTGAAACGGCTCCAGTTAAAGGCAACATAATCGATATCGAACCAGAGCAAATACATCTGGCGATCACCGAGTCAGGCATTTTGGAGCAACACGTCGAGTCTGAAATTGACTACGGCAAAGAAGTGACCATTAAGACTAAAAAAGGCGTCATCAAACCTCGAACGCCAAACCAAGCACAGTACCTAATGAACATGGTGACTCATGACATCACCTTTGGTATTGGGCCAGCAGGTACAGGTAAAACCTACTTAGCCGTTGCTGCAGCAGTTGATGCACTTGAACGCCAAGAGATTCGTCGCATTCTATTGACGCGCCCTGCTGTTGAAGCCGGTGAGAAGCTTGGTTTCCTACCGGGTGATTTAAGCCAAAAAGTAGACCCATATTTACGTCCACTTTACGATGCGCTGTTTGAGATGCTTGGCTTTGAGCGAGTTGAGAAGCTGATTGAACGTAACGTAATTGAAGTTGCGCCACTGGCTTACATGCGTGGTCGTACATTGAATGATGCGTTTATCATTCTTGATGAGAGCCAAAACACCACGGTAGAACAGATGAAGATGTTCTTAACCCGTATCGGTTTTAACTCACGCGCTGTGATCACAGGTGATATTACGCAAATCGATTTACCTCGTGGTGCAAAATCAGGCTTACGCCATGCGACTGAAGTGCTCAATGAAGTCGACGACATTAGCTTTAACTTCTTCATGTCTGAAGACGTCGTTCGTCACCCTGTAGTTGCTCGTATCGTCAACGCATACGAGAAGTGGGAAGCAAAAGACCAGAAAGAGCGCAAAGAGTTTGAAAAGCGTAAACGTGAAGAGCGTGAAGCCAAACTTCTTGAGGCTCAGCAGGTAGTTACGACACAATTAGCAACACAAAATAGCTCTGTAATTGCAGAACAAGGTGATAAATAGATGTCTATTGAACTAGACCTGCAATTAGCGGTCGAAAATGAGCAAGGTCTTCCAACTGAGCAAGATATTCAGCTTTGGTTGGACAAGACAATTCCTCAGTTTCAAGAGAACGCTGAGTTGACGGTTCGTATCGTTGATACACAAGAAAGCCACCAGCTCAATCATGAATATCGTGGCAAAGATAAGCCAACTAACGTGTTGTCTTTTCCATTCGAGGCTCCTCCAGGGATCGAGTTAGATCTACTGGGCGACCTCATTATCTGCCGCCAAGTTGTCGAAAAAGAAGCAGAAGAGCAAAGTAAGCCTCTGCTAGCACACTGGGCTCATATGGTTGTACATGGCAGTCTGCATCTGCTAGGTTATGATCATATCGAAGATGATGAAGCTGAAGAGATGGAGTCACTCGAGACAGAAATCATGCAATCTATGGGGTTTGAAGACCCTTACATTCTAGAAAAGTAAATTGATTCTAGTAAAGTAGGTTGCAGAGAAACAATAACTCATCGAACCTGTGATTTTCACAGGAATCTGAGTTGTAACGTGTGCTATCACACTTCTGATAGCGTTATTTTTTGAGAAATCATGAACGAAGGTAACCCCCCCACTTCTGAGGGAAGTAAAAAATCTGAAGGTCCGAGTAGAAAGTCCTTCTTTGAACGCCTAGGCCAACTATTTCAAGGTGAAGTAAAAGATCGCCAAGAGCTCGTAGATGTAATCCGCGACTCAGAAATTAATGACCTAATTGACCACGACACACGCGACATGCTCGAGGGTGTTATGGAAATTTCAGAGATGCGAGTACGCGATATCATGCTGCCTCGCTCTCAAATGGTTACAGTTGAACGCACAGATGATCTAGATACATTGATTGCGCTCATTACTGATGCTCAACACTCTCGCTACCCAGTGATCAGTGAAGATAAAGACCATGTTGAAGGCATTCTATTAGCGAAGGACCTACTTAAGTATTTGGGTTCAGAAAGTGCTCCATTTGATATCGAACAAGTGATTCGCCCTGTCGTGGTTGTTCCTGAAAGTAAGCGAGTTGATCGCCTGCTTAAGGAGTTCCAAGAAGAGCGTTACCACATGTCTATCGTTGTCGATGAGTTTGGTGGAGTTTCTGGCCTGGTAACCATTGAAGATATCCTCGAAGAAATCGTTGGTGAAATTGAAGACGAGTTCGACGATGAAGAAGAGCTAGATATTCGTAAGCTGAGTAAGCATACCTTCTCTGTAAAAGCTTTAACCACTATTGAAGAGTTCAACGATACGTTTAACACTGCCTTTAGTGACGACGAAGTGGATACGGTAGGCGGCATGGTTATGACAGCACTCGGCCACCTGCCGGTTCGTGGCGAAATTGTAGAAATCGAAAACTACCATTTCAAAATAACATCAGCAGATAACCGTCGTGTGATTCAGCTACAGGTAACCATTCCTGACGAACAGCCTCTTCCGACTATCGAAGAATAACAACTTCTCTCTAAAGAGATGACAGAAATTAGATGACTAATACCTTTATTCATCGCCTATTACGGCCGCTTGCGGCCGTTTTTGTTGGCGCTATAACCACCCTTTCATTCGCTCCATACTCTATATGGCCTCTTGCTATTCTCAGCCCAGCTTTGCTGCTGTTACTGATCCACAACCGCTCTCCTAAAAGTGCGCTTTGGATTGGCTACGCATGGGGTTTAGGTCAATTCACCACAGGTATCAGCTGGGTATACGTCAGCATTGATGGTTTTGGCGGCATGCCACTGGCAGCCAACCTATTTTTGATGGCATTGCTTGTTGGCTACCTAGCCGTTTATTCAGGGCTATTTACCTGGGGTTTGAATAAATTCTTCCCTGCCAATAACCTAAGCCGCTTTTTCCTTGCAGCTCCTGCATTCTGGCTAGTCTGTGATTGGCTGCGTGGCTGGGTAATGACGGGCTTCCCTTGGCTTTGGTTAGGCTACAGCCAAATCGATTCGCCATTGGGTTCATTTGCACCGATTGGCGGCGTAGAGCTAGTAACTTTAGCGATCATTGTTTCAGCCTCTGCATTCACTTATGCGATTGTTAACCGGGCTTGGAGCATCGCTCTCATTCCCGCCGTCGTATTTAGTGCAGGCTTTGGTATTCGCAACATCGACTGGGTCACGCCGAACCCTGAAAAAACCACGTCAGTCGTCTTGATACAAGGCAACGTCGATCAAGACAGTAAATGGCTACCGAGTCATCGCTGGCCAACCATGATGAAGTACACCGACCTAAGCAGAGAAAACTGGGGAGCGGATATCATCATCTGGCCTGAAGCGGCTATTCCAGCATTCGAAGTTGAGATCCCATCTTTCCTACGTAACTTGGATAGCGCAGCGAAGATGAACAACAGTTCGATCATTACCGGTGTGCTGAATCAGTCTGAAGATAAGAAATACTACAACAGTGTTCTTTCTCTCGGTGTGAATCCATACGGTGAGTACAGCTACGATCCAGACGAACGCTACCATAAACACCACCTGTTACCATTTGGTGAGTTTGTGCCGTTTGAAGATATCTTGCGTCCATTAGCACCTTTCTTTAACTTGCCAATGTCATCATTTAGCCGTGGCGACTTTGTTCAACCAAACATAGTGGCAAATGGTCGTCACTTAGCGCCTGCGTTGTGTTACGAGATCATCTTTAATGATCAAGTTAGGCAGAACGTAACCGACGAGACTGACTTTATTTTAACGCTCTCTAACGATGCGTGGTTTGGTCGTTCGATTGGCCCTCTGCAACATATGGAAATTGCACAGATGCGTGCTCTGGAGCTTGGTAAGCCGGTTATTCGCTCGACCAACAACGGTGTGACGGCAGTTACTGATTACAAAGGCAATATAATCAAGCAAGTGCCTCAGTTTGAAACGGCAGTGTTAAAAGCTGAACTCATTTCAACGGATGGTCAAACGCCTTATCACACAGCAGGTACTTGGCCACTGTATATCTGGGCGATGCTCAGCTTGGTGATTGGTTGGGTAATTAGAAAGCCAAAAAGCTAGATTCGACGAAAAGTGATTTGAGGGTTGACTGATCGGGTCAACCCTTTTTCATTTCTGTGGTTTTGCGTTGATACGCTATGGTTCAGAAGCTTACGGTTTAAGGGCTTTACGACTAAACCCTTTAGAACCACATTTAATGCATGGAATGATATTGGTTGGGTGGTTATATTCGGTTTGGTGACCACACTCGTCACATACTAAGGTTCCCAAGCCAATGACTTCACCCGCTTGATACAAGCCTTGGTGTTCTAAGTCTTGGAACAGTTCAACCCATTCCACCTTAGTACGATCAGTAATATCCAACAGCCCTTGCCAAATAGAGTCCGCAATCATCAAATAGAATGGACCGCTTTTACTCTCTTCATAGCTTTCGGAAAACTCTTTTAAGTCCGACTTCACGTAGGCAGAGATCAATGAAAGCTCATCTTTAGTCATATCATTAGCTGCTTTCGCAAACTTGCCCGACGTTTCGATTTTGTTGTTGAGCTCTTCAGGGCTATGCTTCAGCGTTTCAATCACCTCTTCGACGACTTCTTCATAGAGCGCTTTTTTCTTCGGCATAACAACCTCCTTAAGATAACCAACCTTTTAGTGAGCAAACGGATGCGCTGCAATGCACTCCCGCTTACAAACAAATGCAATTCATACTCTTAAGTATAGTTGCCCTGCGAAATTCAGTGAAAATTACACAATCTACTAAGCGGCAACTGCAAGTATGAAGGGTATAACTATTGTTGTACTCAGCTCCTTTAGGTATTCTATGACGATCTGTAAGATTCTGTTCTAACCGAACTCACAAATTCCAAGATAACCGGATACCATCGATGCAAGAACAATATAACCCGCAAGAGATTGAACAAAAGGTTCAACAACACTGGGATAACAGCGAGACTTTCGTTGTAAGTGAAGACCCAAACAAAGAAAAATTCTACTGTCTTTCTATGTTCCCTTACCCAAGTGGCCGACTGCACATGGGTCACGTGCGTAACTACACCATCGGTGATGTGGTATCTCGTTTCCAACGTCTACAAGGCAAAAACGTAATGCAGCCAATTGGTTGGGATGCATTCGGCCTACCTGCAGAAAACGCCGCTGTTAAAAACAATACAGCACCTGCACCATGGACTTACGAAAACATTGAGTACATGAAGAACCAGCTTAAGCTTCTAGGCTTTGGTTACGACTGGAACCGTGAATTCGCAACGTGTACGCCTGAGTACTACCGTTGGGAACAAGAGTTCTTCACTAAGCTTTACGAAAAAGGCCTAGTTTACAAGAAGACATCTTCAGTGAACTGGTGTCCGAACGACCAAACTGTACTTGCAAACGAGCAAGTAGAAGATGGCTGCTGCTGGCGTTGTGATACTCCAGTAGAACAAAAGAAAATCCCACAGTGGTTCATTAAGATCACTGAGTACGCTCAAGAGCTACTAGACGATTTAGACAACCTTGAAGGTTGGCCTGAAATGGTTAAGACCATGCAGCGCAACTGGATCGGCCGCTCTGAAGGTGTTGAGCTATCTTTCGCTGTTAACGGTGAAGAAGCGCCACTGGAAGTGTACACAACTCGTCCAGACACACTAATGGGTGTTTCTTACGTTGGTATCGCTGCAGGTCACCCACTTGCAGAGAAAGCATCGAAGAACAACCCAGAGCTTGCTGCATTCGTTGAAGAGTGTCGTAACACTAAAGTTGCTGAAGCTGAACTGGCAACGATGGAAAAGAAAGGTATGGATACTGGCCTAACGGCTATCCACCCTCTTAACGGTCGTGTTGTTCCTGTATACGTAGCAAACTTCGTACTTATGGATTACGGCACAGGTGCGGTAATGGCGGTTCCTGCTCACGATCAACGTGACTACGAGTTCGCAACTAAGTACGGCATCGATATCATCCCAGTAATCAAACCTGAAGATGGTTCTGAACTAGACGTGTCTGAAGCGGCTTACACTGAAAAAGGTGTACTGTTTGATTCTGGTGAATTCGATGGTCTTGCGTTCCAAGAAGCATTCGATGCAATTGCTGCGAAGCTTGAAGCTGAAGGCAAAGGTAAGAAGACAGTAAACTTCCGTCTACGTGACTGGGGTGTATCTCGTCAACGTTACTGGGGCGCTCCAATCCCAATGGTAACCACTGAAGACGGTGAAGTTCACCCAGTACCAGCAGACCAACTGCCAGTCATTCTTCCTGAAGATGTAGTAATGGATGGCGTAACGAGCCCAATCAAGGCTGACAAGTCTTGGGCTGAAACAACATTCAACGGCGAACCCGCTCTACGTGAGACTGACACGTTCGATACGTTTATGGAGTCTTCTTGGTACTACGCACGTTACTGTTCACCGCAAGCAGACGACATTCTAGATCCAGAGAAAGCAAACTACTGGCTACCAGTTGACCAATACGTTGGTGGTATCGAGCACGCTTGTATGCACCTGCTTTACTCTCGTTTCTTCCATAAGCTTCTACGTGATGCTGGCTACGTGACGTCTGATGAACCGTTCAAGCAACTACTATGTCAAGGCATGGTTCTGGCTGACGCGTTCTATCACGAAAACGAAAAAGGCACCAAAGAGTGGATTGCACCGACTGACGTAACGGTTGAACGTGACGGTAAAGGTCGCATCGAAAAAGCAGTCGACGATCAAGGTCGTGAAGTTGAACACTCAGGCATGATCAAAATGTCTAAGTCTAAGAACAACGGTATCGACCCACAAGAGATGGTAGACAAGTACGGCGCTGATACAGTACGTCTATTCATGATGTTTGCATCACCTGCAGACATGACGCTTGAGTGGCAAGAGTCTGGCGTTGAAGGGGCTAACCGCTTCCTTAAACGTGTTTGGAAATTGGTTCACGCTCACTCTTCTAAGGGTGCTGCTGAATCTGTTGATGCTTCTGCTCTGTCTGGTGACCAAAAAGCACTTCGCCGTGATATCCACAAGACTATCGCGAAAGTAACGGACGATATCGGCCGTCGCCAAACGTTCAACACAGCAATCGCTGCGATCATGGAATTGATGAACAAGCTAGCGAAAGCACCTCAAGAGTCTGTACAAGATCGTGCAATCCTTGATGAAGCGCTAAAAGCTGTTGTTCGCATGCTTTACCCAATGACGCCACACATCTCTTACGAAATGTGGATTGCACTGGGTGAATCAAACGTAGACTCAGCAACATGGCCAACTTTCGATGAGAAAGCGCTAGTTGAAGACGAGAAGACTATCGTTGTAATGATCAACGGTAAGCTACGTGCGAAACTAACCGTTGCTGCTGATGCAACAGAAGAGCAAGTTCGCGAGCTTGGTCTAAACGATGAGAACGCTAAGAAGTTCCTAGATGGCTTAACTATCCGTAAAGTTATCTTCGTACCAGGTAAGCTTCTAAACATCGTCGCTAACTAATTTCGTTAGCACAATGCAATTGCTAAAGAATTAACGAACTTAGTTCATCAAAAGCAGTCTGTAGACAGGGTAGCTAATTACCCTGTCTACTTATTTAAGCGCTTTAGACTTGAGCCTAACCACTCAAACGAACTAAAGCCTTTAAATAAGTATTCTACCTTCATGAGAGCCATCAAATAATGCGCCTGATTTCACTATCTTCATTGAAAGTTACTGTTGTTGTTTTAACCGTCAGCCTATTAAGTGCCTGTGGTTTCCACCTGCGTGGTGATTACTCCGTACCCGAAGAACTCAACAAGATCTCCGTAACCAGTTACGACCAATACAGTACGTTTACACGTATGATGAAAGGTCAACTGCGTATGAATGATGTAGAAATTGTGCCACCGGCTGAGAATACACCTAACCTGCATATTATTAGTGAGAGCGTAGGTGAGCGAACTCTGTCTCTATACCAAAACACTCGTGCAGCAGAGAAAGAACTGACATTCCGCGCTTCATACCGCGTAACTGTCCCGGATCTAGGCTCAAAGACGTTCTCAACCAGCGTAACCCGTAGTTACCTAGATAACCCGCTAACTGCACTTGCGAAGTCGGTTGAACGAGACATGATCGAAGATGAGATGCGTAAGTTGGCAACAAGCCAAATCCTTCGTCAGATGGCTCGACTAAAAGCGAACATTGCAGCTGATAGCATGGACCTAGATGCACTAGAGCACGTTCAAGTGAAAGAACTCGAAAAGCAATACAACATCAAGAATGTTGAGATCGTACCAGCTTCAGAAGAACAACCAACACTTAGCGATTCGGCTGAGTAATAGGTTTATTTGATGCGTATTTTTGCTGACCGCTTATCAGAGCAACTTATTAAACAGTTGAGTAATGTTTACCTAATTTTTGGTAACGAACCGCTACTGTTGCAAGAGAGCCGAGAAGCGATTCAAAAGGCTGCAAAACAGCAAGGCTTTGAAGAACGTCACCGCTTTGCGATTGATAGCAGTCTCGACTGGAATCAAGTCTACGACTGCACTCAAGCACTGAGCCTATTCTCTAGCCGTCAGGTCATCGAGCTTGAACTGCCAGAGTCAGGCGTCAATGCCGCAATAGCGAAAGAGCTACTCGCAATCTCCGAGCATATCCACAGTGATATCTTGTTAATCTTGGTGGGCACTAAGCTCACCAAAGCTCAAGAAAGCGCTAAGTGGTTTAAGGCTCTTTCGAATCAGGGTCACTGGGTCAGTTGCCTAACGCCAGATGTCAGTCGGTTACCTCAGTTTGTCCAAGCGCGTTGCCGTCAAATCGGTTTAACGCCAGACCCTGAAGCGATTCAAATGCTGGCGCAATGGCATGAGGGTAATCTATTTGCTCTCACCCAAAGCCTAGAAAAACTGGCTCTCCAATACCCAGATGGAAAACTCACGTTAGTACGCTTAGAAGAATCGCTGAGTCGACACAACCATTTTACTCCATTCCATTGGAGTGATGCGTTATTGGCAGGCAAAGGTAACCGAGCACAACGAATCCTGCGTCAGCTAGAAGCTGAAGGTGTCGAACCCGTCATTTTATTACGTAGCATACAACGAGAGCTTGCTCTGCTATTACAAATGCAGCAACAAATGAAACAGATGCCGATTGGTCAGGTCTTCGAAAAACACCGTATCTGGCAATCTAAAAAGCCTCTTTATAACGCCGCGCTAACAAGAGTTTCGATTTCTCAATTACACTCTTTGTTCGCGTTGCTCACTCAAGCTGAATTGATGACAAAAACTCAATATGAGCAGTCGCCTTGGCCACTAATTCATCAGTTAAGCGTAGAGTTTTGTATCCCTTCAGCTTCAATACCATTCCACGCATAAAAGCGTGTTATATTCTAGGGTCAACAAGCCCTAAACAAAGCTAAATTCAGATTAAAGGAACACCCAGTGTTACGTGAAGAACTAAAAGATTTTCTTGCAGACAAAGCCGACGACATGAAAGCAGAATCGATTGTAACTATCGATGTAGAAGGCAAATCAAGCGTTACTGATTACATGATTGTTTGTACTGGCACCTCTAAACGCCATGTTGCCTCTATTGCACAGCATGTTGCTGATGAAGTGCGTAAAGCGGGTATGCAACCTCTAGGTATGGACGGTCAGCAAGAAGGTGAATGGGTTGTTCTAGATATGGGCACAAGCATGCTTCACGTTATGCAAGAAGAGCATCGTGAGCTGTACCAACTAGAAAAACTTTGGGGCTAAGCTTTGAAGATCCAGTTAATCGCAGTTGGCACAAAAATGCCAAAGTGGGTTGAAGAAGGGTTTCAAGAATACAAACGCCGCTTCCCTCACGATATGCCATTAGAGCTCATTGAAATTACTGCAGGAAAGCGCGGTAAAAATGCAGATATTGCACGCATTCTTCAAAAAGAAGGTGAAGCGATGCTGGCTGCAGTTCCAAAAGGCAACCGTATTGTCACGCTCGATATCCCAGGTAGAAAGTGGGATACACCTCAACTTGCTGAGCAATTAGAAAGTTGGAAGCTGGATGGACGTGACGTATCTATCCTAATTGGCGGGCCTGAAGGATTAGCACCTGCATGTAAAGCGGCCGCAGACCAAAGTTGGTCTCTGTCTGCGCTTACTCTCCCTCACCCATTAGTACGCGTTATCATGGCTGAAAGCTTGTATCGAGCTTGGAGCATCACTGCTAACCACCCTTATCATCGAGAATAAGCGTTAATGTTACGTAAACGTAGCCAAATCCGCGATTACAAAGCAGAAGCACGACTATTTACTAGCCGTGCTTTTGTTGCGTTTGCGGGGATCATAGTCATGATGTCGATGTTGGTTGTTAACCTGTACAACATTCAGGTCAATCAATACCAAGACTATAAAACTCGTTCTAACGACAACCGTATCAAGGTCGTTCCGATCGCCCCTAACCGTGGTTTGATTTACGATCGCAACGGTATACTTCTTGCCGAAAATCGTCCTGTTTTCAATCTAGAAATCATACCCGAAAAAATTAAAGATATGGATGACACGCTTGCTCGTCTGCAAGCATTAATTGAGATCCCGCCAGAGCGTATCGAGCGCTTTAATCGTGATCGTCGTAATTCACGACGCTTTAAATCAGTACCTATTCTTAATCAACTGTCTGAAGAACAAGTTGCCGTCTTCTCTGTAAACCAACACAAATTCCCAGGTGTTGAAGTTACGGGAACTTTGAAGCGTTTCTACCCTTACGGTGATGTGCTCACTCACGTAATAGGCTATGTATCGCGCATCAATGACCGTGATATGCAGCGCTTGATGCGAGAAGAAAAAGACGCCAATTACCAAGCTACACGTGATATCGGTAAGTTGGGTATTGAGCGTTATTACGAAGATATGTTGCACGGTACAGCTGGCTACCAAGAAGTCGAAGTTAACAGTCGTGGACGAGTGATTCGTACCCTCAAATTTGTCCCTTCGGTTCCAGGCAAAGATATCGTACTTAACTTAGATATCAAGCTACAGCTATACGTACATAAGTTACTTGATGGCCGCCGTGGTTCAGCTATCGTTCTCGATCCGAAAGACAATGGCGTGTTAGCCATGGTATCGAGCCCAAGCTACGACCCAAACGCATTCGTGCATGGTATCTCGTCTAAAGGCTATAACGCGCTACTTCAAGACAAAAACCGCCCTTTGGTTAACCGTGCCACGCTAGGGATTTACCCACCAGCATCGACGATCAAACCCTTCATTGCTGTTGCTGCTCTGCAAGAAGGTGTTATTACACCAAACACTACGCGCAATGACCCAGGCTATTGGAAGATACCAAACTCAAAAACGAGACCATTCCGTGACTGGTTGCGTTGGGGACACGGTGTCGTGGATATAGAAAAAGCGATTGAAGAGTCGGTGGATACCTTCTTTTACCAAATTGCTTATGATCTCGGCATTGATCGCATATCCAAATGGATGATGATGTTCGGCTTTGGTGATTATACTGGCATCGATATCTACGAAGAAAGCAAAGCCAATATGCCAACTCGTGATTGGAAGATGGCCAGACACCGTGTGCCTTGGTATCAAGGTGATACTATTCCAGTTGGTATTGGACAGGGCTACTGGACTGCAACACCCATGCAGATTGCAAAAGCCACATCAGTTTTGGTCAATGAAGGTGAAGTAACCGCACCTCACCTACTTCGTTCAACCATTGATAACGGTCGTCCATTCGATGAACAAATCATGTCGGACATTGAAACTTACCCACCGCTAACCGGGGTTAAGAAGAAGTATTGGGATATCGCTCAGGAAGGTATGAGGCTGGCTAACCACGGTAAAAAAGGCACGGCAAGACGTTCATTCCAGAAAATGTCTTACCAAACCGCTGGTAAATCGGGTACCGCGCAGGTATTCGGCTTAAAAGAAGATGAAGAGTACAACGCGGATGAAATCGCAGAGCACTTACGCGATCACGCCCTCTTTACGGGTTACGCGCCTTTTGAAGATCCTGAAGCCGTCGTGACTATCGTTCTAGAGAACGCAGGTGGCGGTTCTTCTAACGGCGGCCCAGTAGTAAGAAGGATTTTAGACCATATTATCCTTGCAGAAGATTATCAAAGTGAGCCAATTAAATAATGAAACTTGATCCTTCAACTGGACGAAATAGAGCCCTATTCGAAAGGCTGCATATCGACCTGCCGCTATTGCTCGGCATTCTGGTTTTAATGGGCTTTGCCCTACTGATCATGTACAGCGCAAGCGGACAAAGCCTTGCGATGATGGATCGCCAGGCGATGCGCATGGCTCTGTCTTTAGGTGTGATGATCTTCCTAGCGCAAATCTCACCTCGCACTTATGAAACCTTGGCACCACTGCTATTTGTAGGTGGTGTCATCTTGCTATTGGGCGTGTTGTTCTTTGGTGAAGCCTCTAAAGGCGCCCAGCGTTGGTTAAACTTCGGCTTTGTTCGATTCCAACCGTCAGAGCTATTAAAGCTCGCGGTGCCTTTGATGCTGGCACGATTTATCGGTAAGCGCTCACTTCCACCAACATTCCAAACATTAGCGATCTCGCTAGTGATGGTGTTTGTACCGACGATTCTAATCGCAAAGCAGCCTGACCTAGGTACATCTATCCTTATCGCCGCATCAGGTATCTTCGTGATATTCCTGGCAGGTATCAGTTGGAAAATCATTGCTAGCGCCGCAATCGCGTTAGGGGCATTTATTCCAATCTTATGGTTCTTCTTGATGCGTGAATATCAAAAGGTACGTGTAAGAACCCTCTTTGATCCTGAATCAGATCCATTAGGTGCGGGTTACCACATCATTCAAAGTAAGATTGCGATAGGTTCGGGTGGTATATCAGGAAAAGGTTGGCTGCAAGGCACTCAATCTCAATTAGAATTCATTCCAGAGCGCCACACCGACTTCATTTTTGCGGTCATCGCCGAAGAGTGGGGCATGATTGGTATCTTGTTCTTGCTTGCTATCTACCTGTTCATTATTGGACGTGGCTTAGTGCTTGCGAGCCAAGCTCAAACCGCATTCGGTCGAATGATGGGCGGCAGTATTGTACTGAGCTTCTTCGTTTATATTTTTGTAAACATTGGCATGGTAAGTGGCATTCTACCTGTGGTTGGTGTTCCTCTTCCTCTAGTCAGTTATGGCGGTACTTCAATGGTTACCCTCATGGCTGGTTTTGGTATTTTAATGTCGATACATACACACAGAAAAGCATTCTCAAAGGCGACCTAATCGATGTCTATTACAACGTTTCAAAACAAAGCATCCTTGGTTGAAGAGCTGCCAATCAAAAAAATAGTCTCTATCTTGGGGCTAGCGATTTTAATCAATGGTTGTTCTTCAAAGCAGCCAACAGGGCGCTACGATATTGATTCAGATATTGCACCAGACGCACCGATCTCAGTAGAGCATCTCGAGGATGCTCACCCTCAGTATGAACCTTATAGTTTAGGTGGTAATACGGATTACACTTTGCGTGGCGAAGACTACAAGATCGTAAAGAAAACCGAAGGTTTTACTGAGAAAGGCAAAGCCTCTTGGTACGGTAAGAAGTTTCATGGTCACTTAACGTCTAATGGCGAGATCTACGACATGTATTCGATGTCTGCGGCGCACAAAACATTGCCAATTCCAAGCTATGTAAAAGTGACGAATACCGACAATAACAAAACGACGATTGTTCGTATCAATGACCGCGGCCCATTCCATGAAGGCCGAATCATTGACCTTAGTTATGCGGCAGCTTACAAGCTCGATGTGTTAAGAACCGGCACGGCAAATGTTGAGATTGAAGTCATTACTGTAGCTATGCCAACCGACGCAAATAAAAAGGCTGCTTTACCGCAATTTATTATTCAAGTCGCGACATCTCCGCATGAAGATAGAACAGAGAAGTTAGCAAAAGATCTAGCCGAAAAGCTAGAAGTAGCAACGTTCTTGCAGCCAAATGATGACAACTACCGTCTGATGATTGGGCCATTTCATGACTATGCTCTGACTCAAGAGAAATTAGAACAAGTTAAGCTGATGGGTCACCCGTCAGCTTATATAAAAAAACACACCCTAACTCGCTAATTAATCTAACAGTTACTTCTGGTAATCAGCGCTCTGGTGTGACAGAGTGATTCTGTTAATATATGAATAGTTCACCAAATAATTGCATTCAAAATGATTAAATCTAATAAACTTGTTAAATCGATTTTTGCTACTTCTGTTGCTCTTTCTGCAACGATAGCTACATCGTCATTCGCCGCTCCTATTGTTGTTCCTGATGCACCTCAAATCGCCGCTAAAGGTTTTGTTCTGATGGATTACCATTCAGGCAAAGTACTAGCAGAGAAAGAGATGAATACTCAGCTTTCTCCAGCAAGTTTAACCAAGATGATGACGAGCTACGTGATCGGCCAAGAGCTCGACCGTGGCAACATCAACCTAAACGACGATGTTGTAATCAGTGAAAATGCTTGGGCTAAAAACTTCCCAGATTCATCTAAGATGTTCGTTGAAGTGGGCACTACGGTTAAAGTTGAAGAATTAAACCGCGGTATCATCATTCAATCAGGTAACGACGCATGTGTTGCTATGGCTGAACACATCGCTGGCTCTGAAGATGCATTCGTTGACCTAATGAACGCTTGGGCAAGCTCTATCGGCATGAAAGACACGCACTTTGCTAACGTGCACGGTCTAGACAACCCGAACCTATACTCAACGCCTTACGATATGGCGCTACTTGGTCAGGCGCTGATTCGCGACGTACCAGACGAGTACCGTATCTACTCAGAGAAGAAATTCACATACAACGGCATCACCCAATACAACCGTAACGGTCTGTTATGGGATAAGAGCATGAACGTTGATGGCATCAAAACGGGCCACACAAGCAATGCAGGTTACAGCCTAGTAAGCTCAGCGACAGAAGGCAAAATGCGCCTAGTGGCTGTAGTTATGGGCACCAAGAATGCGAATGCTCGTAAAACAGAAAGCAAAAAACTGCTTAGCTACGGCTTCCGCTTCTTTGAAACAGTGGCACCACACACAGCCGGTGAAACCTTCGTAGAAGAGAAGATCTGGATGGGTAGCAAGGACACAGTTGCACTGGGTGTCGACGAAGATACTTTCGTAACGCTACCTCGTGGTCAAGCTAAGAACCTGAAGGCAAGCTTCGTTCTTGAGAAAGAGCTAGAAGCGCCAATCAGCAAAGGCGATGTAGTTGGTAAACTATTCTACCAAGTAGACGGTGAAGACGTTGCTGAATACCCACTACTAGCACTTGAAGATGTAGACCAAGGCAGCCTATTCAGCCGTCTATGGGACTACCTAGTTCTTCTGTTCAAGGGTTTATTCTAAACAAGCAAAAGGTTTGTTCTAGGTAAAACCCAAGCTTGTTGTATAGCTAACCTAATGAGTAAGTTCATGATTTACTCATTAGCGAACCAAAAGCCGCCATGTGCGGCTTTTGTTGATCTTGAGTTCGGTGATATTTACACGTAATATTCCGCCTTATTACTCGTGTCTGTTGACCGAACACGCTTTTTATCGACATTTCGCCAATTTGCGAGAGTCTAGCCTTTTGGAGCTAATCATGAACATCAATTCTGATGCAAAACTAAAAGACCTCTTAGAGTTCCCTTGTTCATTCACTTACAAAGTAATGGGCCACGCTAAGCCAGAACTGACTGAGCTAGTACTAGAAGTGATCCAGCGTCATGCTCCTGGTGACTACAGCCCAACGCTAAAACCAAGTGCGAAAGGTAACTACCACTCTGTTTCTATCAATATTACTGCGACTTCAATTGAGCAAGTAGAAACTCTTTATAAAGAACTGGGCGAGATCGAAATCGTTCGTATGGTTCTGTAATCTCCAATTACACATGAAAAACAGCGGCTTATTGCCGCTGTTTTTGTTTAAAGCGCCCTATCTAGCTCAAATTCATTCAACTTAATTTTCAATAAATACAAAGAAAGTTGAAAAACCTTGCAGTCCGTCTGTAGTTAGAATCATGTTTCGCGTTTATAATGCGTTCACTTTATTAATCCTTGAGGGAGTGCAGCTTTGCAAAATAAGCTAATCGTAAAAAAATTAGGCCGTCAGGATTACGAACCTGTATGGAAAGCCATGCATAAGTTCACAGACGAACGCACGGAAGAAGACCTAGACCAAGTTTGGTTGGTTGAACACAACCCTGTCTTCACTCAAGGACAAGCAGGCAAAGCTGAGCATGTATTAAATGCCGGTGATATCCCTGTAATACAAAGCGATCGCGGTGGCCAAGTGACTTACCACGGCCCAGGCCAATTAGTGGCTTACTTTCTGATTAACATCCGCCGCAAGAAATTCGGAGTACGTGATTTGGTTACTCATATCGAGAACCTCGTAATCAATACTCTGAAAGCTTACAATATAGATTCAGCTGCCCGACCTGACGCTCCTGGTGTTTATGTCGATGGCAAGAAAATCTGTTCACTTGGATTACGTATTCGACGTGGCTGCTCGTTCCACGGGTTAGCACTCAACGTCGATATGGACCTGTCTCCATTCCTACGTATTAACCCATGTGGTTACCAAGGTATGGAAATGGCGCAGGTAAGCCAACTCGGCGGACCAAGTGAACTAGAAAACGTTGAGCAACAGTTAATACAAGAGCTCGTAGAGCTACTCGGCTATGACCAAGTAGACATTCAAGCCACCAGTAACATTACAGCAGAAGCATAAAATCATGAGCAAACCAATCCAAATGGAAAAAGGCGTTAAATATCGTGACGCTGACAAAATGGCATTAATTCCCGTAAAGAATATGCCTGCTGAACAGAAAGAAGTTCTACGTAAGCCTGAATGGATGAAGATTAAACTTCCTTCAGACAGCCATCGTATTCAAGAAATCAAATCAGCAATGCGTAAAAACAACCTGCACTCAGTTTGTGAAGAAGCGTCTTGCCCTAACCTAGCCGAGTGTTTCAACCACGGTACGGCAACGTTTATGATTCTTGGCGCTATCTGTACTCGTCGCTGCCCGTTCTGTGATGTTGCCCATGGTCGTCCTGTTGCTCCTGAAGCTGAAGAGCCGAAGAAACTGGCTAAAACAATTCAAGACATGAAACTGAAGTACGTTGTAATCACTTCAGTTGACCGTGATGACTTGCGTGACGGCGGTGCTCAGCACTTTGCTGACTGTAACCGTGAGATTCGCGAACTCAACCCAAATATTCGTATCGAAACACTGGTTCCAGACTTCCGCGGTCGTATGGACGTTGCGCTTGACCTAATGAAAGACAACCCGCCAGATGTTTTCAACCACAACCTAGAGACAGCGCCACGTCTATACCGTAAAGCGCGTCCAGGTGCGAACTACAAGTGGTCTCTTGATCTACTGAAGAAATTCAAAGAGCAGCACCCTGATATCCCAACAAAATCAGGTGTGATGATGGGTCTTGGCGAGACAAAAGAAGAGATCGTTCAAGTACTGAAAGACCTTCGCGAACATGGTGTGACTATGCTGACACTAGGTCAATACCTAGCACCAAGCCGTCACCACTTACCAGTAGAACGCTACGTGCCGCCTTCTGAGTTCGATGAGCTGAAAGAGATTGCTCTAGAGCTAGGCTTTACTCACGCAGCGTGTGGCCCGTTTGTACGTTCTTCTTACCATGCGGACTTGCAAGCTCAAGGTATGGAAATTAAGTAATCACGATTGCTTAACGAACAATACAAAGGCGCTGAATATTATGTTCAGCGCCTTTTTTCTATCTTGTTCGTGCCTCTATAGCTTTATATTTCGTGCCACTAAGCTTTATATAAAAACAACAAAGCCACTCTTTATGAGTGGCTTTGTGCTTAATATTTCAAGTTCAGAGGAGGTAATTTCAAAAAGCCCAGATAGGGTTCTGCATTAACCGAAAGATGCCCAGATAACCGTTGCTACCAAAATTGGGCACACAAACTTCACATACATTGGCCAAACCTTACCAAACCAACCAAGTTGAAAATCAGGACTGCCTTGTTCAAGCTCTTTCACTTTTGAAGCTCGGCTCCATACCCAACCACCAAACACACAGAACATCAGTGCAGCGACTGGTTGAAGATACTGAGTTGCAATCATCGCTACCATGCCAAACATCGCAGCAAAGTTGTAAACAATCACCACACTAAACAGCGCGATAGCACCACCAATCACCCAGCTTGTTGGCGTTCGTCTAGTATTGAAACGCTCACTCACTAGCGCAACCGGGCCTTCAAGCATCGAAATCGAAGAAGTCAGTGCAGCAATCGTTAGTAGTAAAAAGAACACAATCGCAAAGATCTGTCCAAGCACACCTAAACTATCAAACATCAACGGCAAAACCGTGAATACTAGAGTGTCAGAGCTTAATAGTGAGCCGTCTTCAGCGTAGATTTGAACGCCTTTTTGCATCGCAACAAACATTGCTGGCATCACCACTAATCCAGCAATAAAAGCGACAGCAGTATCCACCAGAGTTACGTTCATCGCCATTTTTGGTAGGTTCTCTTTCTTGCTTAAGTAAGAGCCATAAACCAACATCGAGCAACCGCCAATAGTGAGTGAGAAGAACCCCTGTCCCATTGCCGCCAGAATCAGTTTTCTATCCCACACTTTCTCAAAGTCTGGAATAAGGTAATGTTTTAGGCCTTCCATCGCGCCAGATTGCGTCATGATGTAAACAAACAATAAGCCAAATAAAACAAACAGCGCAGGCATCAAACGAGTCGACCATTTCTCGATGCCTTGCTTAACACCGCCCTGCACAATCAAGATAGTCAGTACATAGAACGCGACGGTACCAAATACGTTGCGCTCAACACTGAAGCCCTTAAACCAATCAGCAATCGCTTCTAGGCCGATAAGATCCGCGACCGCACCAATTAGGAAACAGATCAACCAGCCACCAACAATACTGTAAAACGCCAACACTGCGCTTGGTACACTCAGTCCAACCCAACCGACAAACTCACCGACTTTCTTACCCAAAGGGTTTGTCGTCAAAGATCGCATGCTATCAACTGGGTTTGCTTGGCCGTGACGGCCTATAGCCATCTCAACCACCAACATAGGGAAAGCAACCACGAAGATCATGATCAAATAGACTAAAAGGAAAGCGCCACCACCGTTGCTAGCAACTTGAGTCGGGAAACCCCAAATATTACCCAAGCCAACCGCTGCACCAGCCGCTGCTAAAATAAAACCTAAACGAGAGCTAAAGTGCTCTCTTGAAGAGGAAGATTGTTGGTCCATATCGCCCGCATTAAAAATCAGTGAACTAGTTGAGAAGTACAGTAATAAAAAGCAATGATAGGCACAACCAATAAATGAACAATTCTCTGATTTTTACAATCAATGCGCTATTTAGAACAACAAAATTAACAAAAAACCAGTCTTATCGTTCAATTATAAGCAACAAAGCGAAGCAGTAGGCTTAAGAAGGAAATGGATTGAATTGAGATAAATACTCGCCGTGTGGTTCCATTTATACAAACAAAAAGAGCACCGACCGGTGCTCTTACTATTCATCACTAGACTCGAATTAAATTGTGAAGACTTGGTAATCTTTTAAGTTCGGAATGATTTCATGCAGTTCTTGCTCTTGTTCTGCCATCTCATCAAGTGAATCACAGAACTCATTCGCTTCCTCCTGTACTTGTTGAGAGTGTTCTTTCATTCGCTCTTCAACTTTCAGCTTTAATTCAGCCATACTGTCAGCCAGTTCAGTCAGGTTTAGGCCACCGTCTTGTTTCATTTTTTCTGACATCGCATTAAAAGCGCTAGAGATAAATTCTTGGTTAAAGATTTCTTTCGCCTTCTCGAAATCTTCAGACCAGCCATTGGCCATCGAATCAAAGCTTTCTGCAGGCAACACTAATTCGCCATCTTTGTAATAACGCGCTTCCAGTTCTGCAAAGTAGGTTTTCATTGATTCTTTTACATTATCAAATGACTCAGGTGAATCCAGGCTAGCCGCGATATCATCAATCACGTCATTGGCTAACGCTAAGCTATCGTTGGCCATTTGTTTCGCTCGAGGTAAGTACTCACTCATGTTTTCGCGATATTTCTCAATCGCCGCTTGTTGGTCAGCATCAAGCTCAACTTTCTCGCCATGAATATAGAGATCGTTATTATCATCGAACACGGCGGTATCACCATTTACCTGATGAATTTCGACTTTTTGGTCATCGATTCGCAACTCATTCTTCAAATCAACTCGACATTGAGCCGCAAATGTTGGCAGGCTCACAACAGAGATCGCCGCTGTTAACGATGCAATTAATACACTGTTTTTCATAAATACATTGTTTTTCATAACATCCTCTCATCAATCTGACAGATTACTATACCCTTGGTATATGCTCCTTTGTCAGAGAAACGTTTTATATCTATTAGTCAGTTAGTTAGTCGATAGAGATAACTTCGTAGCAAAACTGTTTATCTGCGACCTTAAACTCAATCTCATCACCAACTTCTTTACCCATTAGAGCCTGGCCAAAAGGTGCATTTGCCGTCACGATGGCAATCTCATTCTCATTCCACGTGACAGAAAGTCCGCCGACTCTCGGCCCCATAAAAAAGTGTTTATATTGATCATGCTCGTCAATGACCACAACGTAACTGCTCACCGTAACCTTCTCACTATCACGCAACACTAAGTTACGATAACACTGAATATCGTCTTCACACTCTTGTACCCTCACCGCTTGACCATGGGCGAGATACGAAGCTTCTAATGCCAATGTATCGTACTTATGTTCAGGCACTGTCTCTTCATCTGTCGCAGCATCAATAGCGCGTTGAGTAGCAGATTGTGCGATACGTAATCGGGATTCAAGTTGCTCTATGATTATTTGGCGAAGCTCAGACTTATTCATACTATTGGGGTGCTTTTCTATAGGAGCTACAGAATAGAATTAGGTACAATCAGGTGCAAGACATTTGATTCATCAAGCGACGCTATCATGAATGGGCGCCCGCTTTAGCATCAATACGACACTTAATAACTCAGGTAGAACATAAATGATTGAGCAGAAGCTAAAACAAGTATTCGGATTCGACTCACTGCGCAATGGGCAAAAGCAAGTCATTGATAACGTTCTATCTGGTCACTCGACTGCCGCGATATTCCCGACAGGCTCAGGTAAATCGCTGTGCTATCAATTACCAGCATTAGAGTTACCGCACTTAACCTTGGTGATATCGCCACTGTTAGCCTTGATGAAAGACCAACTCGCTTTCCTGCACAGTAAAGGCATTAGCGCAGCGGCAATCGAATCAAGCCAAGACCGACAAACCACACAACAGGTTATGCAGTCAGTGCGTAACGGTGACACCAAGATCCTCATGATCTCCGTCGAGCGCTTGAAGAACGAACGCTTTCGTCAGTTTATCTCCCAAGTGTCGATCTCACTGCTTGTGGTCGATGAAGCGCACTGTATTTCAGAATGGGGACACAACTTCAGACCCGACTACCTGAAGCTTCCTCAATACCAAAAACAGCTCAATATTCCTCAGGTTCTACTACTGACAGCCACTGCGACTACAGCGGTTATCCAAGATATGAAGTCAAAGTTTGAAATTGATGAGGAGCGCGTTGTGGTTACGGGTTTCTATCGTCAAAATCTCGATCTGTCGATTCAACCTTGTGAACAAACCAGTAAGCTAGAAACCTTGTGCAATGTGGTTAACCAAGCTTCTCTCGCTCCGACTATTGTTTATGTCACCCTTCAACAAACGGCAGAGATGGTGGCTCAGCAGCTTCGCAATGCTGGCGTTAATGCAGTGGCTTACCATGCGGGTCTTAAGCCTGAAAATAGAGATGCTATTCAACACCAATTCATGAATGATGACGTGAGCTGTATCGTCGCAACTATCGCGTTTGGTATGGGCGTGGATAAGTCCAACATTCGCCGAGTGATTCACTTTGACTTACCAAAATCGATCGAAAACTACTCACAAGAGATCGGCAGAGCTGGTCGAGATGGGCAAGCGTCTGAATGTATTTTACTGGCTAACAAACACGGTTTAAGCACACTCGAGAACTTCGTTTTTGGTGATACGCCAGACAACATATCGATCCAAGCGGTATTAACAGAGATCTACGAAAATCAAAACATTGGCGCTTCTGGCTCGAATCAATGGGAGATCATGCTTAATCAACTATCACGTGAATCCAACATTCGTCAGTTACCGCTAAGAACACTACTGGTGTATCTCGAAATTGAAGGTGTGATTGAGCCCAAGTACAGCTACTTCGCAGACTACAAATTTAAGTTCATTCGTCCGAAACAGCAGATCACAGAGCAATTTCAAAGTGAACGTCGTCAATTTGTCGAAGCGATTTTCCAATGCTCTCCTCAAGCAAGAGTGTGGTGCCAAGTCGACTTCGATGCGCTTTGGACACACTTCCAAGCCGATCGTCAGCGTGTGATTGCGGCTATCGACTACTTCAATGAACAAGGTTGGATTGAACTAGAAAGCAAGCAGATCACCGATGTCTACGCGATCCACAATACTTCTGAAGATATGATGCAACTGTCAGAGCGTCTAACTGAGTTGTTTAAAGCAAAAGAAAACAGCGAGATAAACCGCCTTAACCAAATGCTGAATTTCTTTGAGGCGGATACTTGCCTAAGCTCACGCCTTGCGAGTTATTTTGCCGATGATAAAGCACCAACAAACTGCGGTCACTGCTCTGTATGTCGAGGAGAAGTGGCAATCTTACCAACCGTTGATGTTGAACCTATCGATGATGAGACGGTGATGACATGGATACATGAGTTTATTTCGGCTAGCCAACAACTGATTACCGACGAGGCAATTACTCGCTTCTTATGTGGAATCGCCACCCCGCTTTCAACCAAACTCAAAGCCAGTAAAATGGTCGGTTACGGCAAGCTAGAGCAGCAACCGTTCAGTGATACCTTAGCGCGAGTAAAACAACTTCCTAGGTAATTCTTACTTATAAAAAACCGACTAGGCTATGAAGCGTAGTCGGTATTCATCTCACTCATTATCTTTAAAAGAAGCTCAACTGACGCATTTGGTCTTTAGGTTGCAGCATTACGCTTAAACCAAGCAGGCGTATTTCTCGCCCCTGTTGTCTTTTCAGTATTTCACTAAGCAGCTCTTTGAAGTGTTCACGATCGAGAGAGGCATGGATGTGTTCAATCGTGGTTTGTTGAAAGTCGGCGAACTTGAGCTTAATGCCCTGCTTGATGATCGCTTTGCTTGGGCTAGCCTTTTCTAAGCGAGTCTCGAGTTCAGGAAATAGCTTATCTTCGATTACCTGCCAACATTCTGCGTAGCTTGAAATGTTTTGGGTAAAGGTGCGCTCTACACCTACCGATTTTCGCTCGCGCTCGATGATAACTTCTCGATCATCAATGCCATGACTGCGCTTCCAGAGTGATGCACCTTGACGGCCAAACTTGAGTAGCAGGTCTCGATAGTCAGACTCTTTGATATCCTTACAAGTAAAGAAACCCGCTTGGTGCAGCTTTTCTATGCTCACTTTGCCGACACCGGGAATCTTTTCAAGTGGTAGCTCATCGATCACTGATTGCACGTCTTGTGGAGGGATAACAAACTGACCATTGGGCTTATTCAGATCTGAGGCCACTTTCGCCAAGAATTTAATCGGTGCAATTCCTGCAGAAGCTGTCAGGTTCAGTTCGTTCCAAATATCACGGCGAATAGACTCGGCAATAAGTGTTGCTGAACCGTGACACCGCTTAGAATCGGTGACATCAAGGAAAGCTTCATCCAAGGAAAGTGGTTCAATGATTGATGTGTATCGAGAGAAGATTTCACGGATCTTTTTAGATATCTCGACATAGACCGACATTCTTCCCGGCACAACCAATAGATTAGGACAAAGCTGTAGGGCCTTTCCGGTAGGCATTGCAGAGCGAACACCAAACTTGCGGGCTTCATAATTACAGGTGCTCAAAACGCCGCGTTGCTTTTCATGCCCACCAACAGCTAACGGGCGATTTCGGTAAGCAGGGTTATCACGCATTTCTACAGCCGCGTAAAAACAATCCATATCGACATGGATTATTTTTCTGACTTTCTCTTGGTCCGAACTGCACATTTGGAAATAACTCAACCTTACAACTGTATCTATGAACAGTATAATCAATTATTCTCAGATTTAAAATGATCTGGAGTCCAGCTCAACAGGTTTCACTTCATTCGCCGCCCACTATTCTGATAGTATTGTTAGGAGTATTTAGTCTATAAGTAGGGATAGCTTTTGAGTGAAAAAATACTAGTGGTAGAGGATAGTCGCGCATTCAGAAACTATCTTTACCAACAATTTAAGAACGATGGCTATGAAGTTGCGTTGGCGGAATCTGTAGAAGAAGCCAAAGCGATCTTAGAGCAAGAAACGGATTTCTTGTGTGCAGTCCTCGACTACTGTTTACCTGACGGCCAAGACGGCGAGATCATTGATCTCGTCTTAGGCTATCAACAGAAAATCATTGTCCTGACCGGGATGTTCGACAATCAACTGCGAGAGCAAGTCCTAGCCAAAGGCGTTATCGATTACATACTTAAAGACAGTATGTCATCAGTAAGCTACCTACTTCCCCTGGTTCAAAGAATTTCGAATAATCGCCATCACAAAGCATTGGTTGTCGATGATTCAGCGGTCGTTCGCCGTTACATAGCTCAACTTCTAGAACACCAATATATCCAAACTATCCAAACTATCCAAGCCGAAGATGGCGAACAAGCATTAAAGCTCCTTCATAACGATCCCGATATTACGTTCGTTGTTACAGACCATGATATGCCGAAGAAAGACGGTATAGCGATGATCCGTGAGATACGACGCGATCACGACAGAAACCAGTTGGCTATTCTAGGGTTATCAGGCAGCGATGATCGCACCATGACAGCTCGATTCCTTAAAGCGGGGGCTAACGACTTCCTTTACAAGCCTTTTAACCAAGAAGAATTTTTTTGCCGTATCCATCAACTGCTTGATATGAAAGAAGCGGCCAACGAGCTATTTCGACATGCCAACGAGGATGCTCTTACTGGCTTATGGAACCGTCGTTACCTGTTCAATCAAACATGTAAAGGTTGTGAGCAGCGCAGTATAGCCATGATGGATATCGACTTCTTCAAGAAAGTGAACGACACCTACGGTCACGATGGTGGTGATGCAGTCCTCGTGGAAGTCGGCAAGATCATCAAAGACCATTTTAAAGATGATGTTGCTGTACGCTTCGGTGGCGAAGAATTTTGTATTCAGTCGTGTGGTTCGTTTGAGAGCTTTGTTGACAACTTAGAGTCCATGAGAGAAGCCATTGAAAGCCATGTTGTTGAGCATGACTCTCAAAGAATCAAGGTCAGTATCAGTATCGGCGTAACCGATTTAGACGCGAAGCTAGATGAGCAGATCAAAGCCGCTGATGAGCTTCTTTATACGGCAAAAGAGCAAGGTAGAAACCAACTAGTGTTTGCGCGTAACAGCATGCAAATCGAACAATAGTCATTCGCCTCTGTTTCCATTTTTGGTATACCAAGATTAATTGCTAGACCTCAAAACTAAAAAAGCTCAAGACGATAATCTTGAGCTTTTCAATTTGAGGGCATAGATAACTCTATCCCCTATGACTGTCACCAATTAAGCGATACGGTCTTTACTCCAAGCCGCTTCTTTTTGTTGACGCTCAGCCAGCTTCTCTTCACGGTAAGCTTCACGTGCTTCACGCTTCTTACGCGCGTCACAAGGTTCAGGGCAGTTACATACTTTATCAATACCAACAGCACCCAAACCGCCACAGCTACCTTTCACAACTTTCTTTTGGATAATGTAGCCAATTGACATCGCTGCGATTACTGCAAGAAAAACACCAAATGTAATCAGAAATGTATTCATAATTATCTCGCTTACCTTATTTACCTAAGTATGGCTTAAATGCTTCAGAAGCAATTTCTTTAAAGCCATCTGCTGTTTTTACCACCATGAACACTGGGATGTTATGTTGGTTTGCGACTTCCATTCCTTTTTCCTCACCTAAGACCATAAGGCCCGTAGATAAGCCGTCTGCAGTCATTGAAGACGGGTTTAAAACAGTCACAGAAACCACTTTATGGTGAAGAGGCTTTCCTGTTTCAGGGTTGATGATGTGTGAGTAACGAACACCATCACGTTCAAAATAGTTACGGTAATCACCAGAGGTTGCGATAGCCATATCACCCGGCTCGATGATCTCTTGGATATTACGCTCATCAACGCTTGGTTTCTCAATCGCGATACGCCAGCCCACGTTCTCACGGTTTAAACCTTTCAGACGAATTTCGCCACCGACTTCAACCATGTAGTTGTGAATACCGATAGAATCAAGGTAGTCAGCGACGACGTCAACACCCCAACCTTTTGCAATCGTGGATAGATCGACATACAGGTTAGGTAGGTCTTTCTTCAACATGTTGCCTTCAACACTAAGATGATGGATACCAATCTTAGCCTTGCGAGCCGCCAGCTCTTCATCTGATGGCACAACTTCAGGACGAGCTTCAGGACCAAAACCCCATAAGTTAACTAACGGACCAACCGTTACATCCAGAGCTCCTTCAGTAAGACCGTTCAAACGAATCGCTTCTTTCACAACCGTCGCTGTTTGCTCAGATACTTCGAACGCATCCGCACCTTTATACTGGTTGAAACGGCTTAATTCGGAATCTTCACGGTAAGTCGACATCTGGTCGTTTACTTCTTCAAGTAGACGATCGATCTCTGTATGAACTTCATTAGACTCAGGAAATTCATCACCATTGATGTATTTAATATTGTAACTCGTGCCCATCGTTGGGCCACTCAAATGCACTTGCTCTCTTGACTGCTCACAGCCCGCAAGAAAAATCAAAGAAGTTAATGCAACAAGCCAAATTCTCACTTGCTTACTCCTGTCTAATGTTGAGGATTTATATAAGGAAAAATAAGAGTAAAAAATAGGTATTTTGAATGCCTTACTCTTTCTTATATAAGCCAGTATGTTGTCAAAAGCTGTCTTAGAAAAACAAATGGCTGACTCGTAGGAGTCAGCCATAATATCAATCACTTAAGTGGATTAACCACCGAAGTCATCTAGTAGGATGTTTTCATCTTCTACACCAAGATCTTTCAGCATGCCGATAACAGCAGCGTTCATCATCGGTGGACCACACATGTAGTACTCACAATCTTCAGGAGCTTCGTGATCCTTCAGGTAGTTTTCGTACAGTACGTTGTGGATGAAACCAGTGTAACCGTCCCAGTTGTCCTCTGGTTGAGGATCAGACAGTGCACAGTGCCACACGAAGTTTTCGTTTGCAGCCGCTAGGCCATCGAAATCTTCAATGTAGAACATCTCACGCTTAGAACGCGCGCCATACCAGTAAGACATCTTACGAGTAGACTTAAGACGCTTAAGTTGGTCGAAGATATGAGAACGCATAGGCGCCATACCTGCACCACCACCGATGAATACCATTTCATTGTCTGTGTCTTTAGCAAAGAACTCACCAAATGGACCAGAAATAGTACATTTGTCGCCTTCTTTAAGAGACCAGATGTATGAAGACATAACACCAGGAGCTACGTCAGGGTTGTTTGGCGGCGGAGTTGCGATACGCACGTTAAGCTTGATGATGCCTTTCTCTTCTGGGTATGAAGCCATAGAGTAAGCACGGATCGAATGCTCTTTAACGATAGACTCATAACGGAACAAGTTGAACTTATCCCAGTCACCACGGTATTCCTCAGGAATATCGTAATCTGCGTATTTCACGTGATGTGGTTCAGCTTCAATCTGAATGTAACCACCCGCGCGGAACGGAACTTCTTCACCTTCAGGGATCGCTAGAGCAAGTTCTTTGATGAAAGTAGCTTCGTTGTTATTCGAGATAACAGTACATTCCCACTTTTTAACACCAAAGATATCTTCGTCTAGTTCAATCTCCATGTCAGTTTTCATAGCAACTTGACATGCAAGACGTTCGCCTTCGCGAGCTTCACCTTTTGTGATGTGATCAAGTTCAGTTGGAAGGATGTCGCCACCACCAGACTTAACTTTTACACGACACTGACCACAAGAGCCACCGCCACCACAAGCAGAAGATACGAAGATACCAGCGCCAGCCAGGGCACCAAGTAGCTTGCTACCAGGTTGAGTAACGATCGCCTTTTCAGGGTCGCCGTTTACTGAAATAGTGATGTCACCTGATGGTACTAACTTAGACTTAGCGAAAAGAATCACTAGTACTAGAGCCAGTACAATAATGGTAAACATCGCTACGCCAAGAATAATACTAAACATTTGTTATTCCTTATTACTGGGTGCTTACCCTACAGTTGAACACCAGAGAAAGACATAAAGCCTAACGCCATCAGACCAACAGTAATGAACGTGATACCAAGGCCACGAAGACCTGGAGGTACGTCAGAGTACTTCATCTTCTCACGGATACCCGCAAGAGCAACGATAGCTAACATCCAACCCACACCAGAACCGAAGCCGTAAACAACAGATTCAGCAAAGTTGTAGTCACGAGTTACCATGAAAGATACACCACCAAAGATTGCACAGTTAACTGTGATCAGTGGAAGGAAGATACCTAGTGCGTTGTACAAAGGTGGGAAGAAACGGTCTAGAACCATCTCTAGGATTTGTACAAGTGCCGCGATAACACCGATGAATGCGATGAAGTTAAGGAAACTTAAATCGACACCTTCAACAAGCGCGTTTTCTTTCAGGATGTGTGTGTAAACAAGGTTGTTTACAGGAACAGCGATTGTAAGTACTACAACTACCGCAACACCAAGACCAAAAGAAGTTTTAACTTTCTTAGATACCGCTAGGAATGTACACATACCTAGGAAGAAAGAAAGCGCCATGTTTTCGATGAAAATCGATTTAACTAGCAGACTAATATAATGTTCCATGACTACCTTACCCCTTCGCTTCTACTTGTTCTGGTTTGAACACACGAATTGCCCAAATCAAGAAACCAATTAGGAAGAATGCAGAAGGTGCTAGAAGCATCAAGCCGTTTGGCTGATACCAACCACCGTTGCTCACTAGAGGTAGTACTTCCATACCAAATAGTTTGCCAGAGCCTAGAAGCTCACGGAAGAAACCAACAGTGATAAGAACGAAACCGTAACCAAGACCGTTACCAAGACCATCGATTAGAGATGGGATTGGCGCAGACTTCATTGCGAATGCTTCAGCACGACCCATTACAATACAGTTAGTAATGATTAGGCCTACGAATACAGATAGCTGCTTAGAGATATCGTATAGGTATGCTTTAAGCACTTGGTCTACCACGATTACTAGTGATGCGATAATTGCCATCTGAACGATGATACGCACACTGTTAGGAATGTGGTTACGGATCAAAGAAACGAAGAAGTTAGACAGAGCAGTAACGAACATTACCGCGATAGTCATAACAAATGCTGTTTCTAGCTTAGTGGTTACCGCAAGAGCAGAACACACACCAAGAACCTGTAGCGCAATTGGGTTGTTGTCCAACACCGGCGCTAAGATGCTCTTTTTAATTTCTTTTGCACTAGACATTAGTTCAGACCTCCGTCACGAACTTTTGCTAGGAACGGACCAAAGCCCATATCACCTAACCAGAAGTCAAATGTATGTTGAACACCAACGCTAGTCAGTGTTGCACCAGAAAGGCCATCTACACCGTGCTCAGAACCTTGAGGAGCGCCACCTTTAACAACCTGAATAGCAGGTTTGTGGTTTTCGTCGAATAATTTCTTACCAACGAATTGAGCACGCCAAGTTGGGTTCTCAACTTCACCACCAAGTCCAGGAGTTTCACCTTGCTCGTAGTAAGTGATACCAGAAACTGTGTTGCCATCGGTTTCTACCGCAACGAATGCGTACATCATTGACCATAGACCGTTACCGTGAACAGGGATGATAACTTTAGAAGTTTCAGCGCCATCTTTCACTAGGTATACAGTACCCGTATTAGCACGACGAATGATCTTAGCGATGTCATCTTCAGCTGAAAGCTTGATTGACTGAGCTGGATCTTTTGCCGCTTTACGTTGGTCGTATGCAGCAGCGTCGCCGTCAACGAAATCGCCAGTAGCGAAATCAACTAGACGAGGTTCAATGTTCTCTGCGTACAGTGCTGGAATATTACCCGCAAGTTCAATGCCCGCAACTTCAAGGATCTTAGTTTGCTGATCCAGAACTGCGTTAGCTTGTTGCTTAGGTTTAAGAACAACTGCAGCTGTTGAAACGATGATTGAGCACACTAAGCTCAATGCGATAACAACAAACAGCGTCTTTTTAATGCTATCGTTATTACTTGCCATAGCGCGCTAGTCTCCGCTTAATGTTCTTCTCGATTACAACGTGGTCAAACAGAGGAGCAAATAGGTTTGCGAATAGGATCGCAAGCATCATGCCTTCTGGGTATGCAGGGTTAACTACACGAATCATTACACACATTGCGCCGATTAGGATGCCGTACCACCACTTACCACCATTGGTAAATGACGCTGATACAGGGTCTGTTGCCATGAAGAACATACCAAATGCGAAGCCACCTAGAACTAGGTGCCAGTGCCAAGGCATGCTGAACATTGCGTTAGTGTCAGAACCGATCACATTAAACAATGTTGATACAGCAATCATACCGATCATAACACCCGCAATGATGCGCCATGAAGCAATGCCCATGTATACGATCATTGCAGCACCGATCATAAGTGCAAGCGTTGATACTTCACCGATAGAACCTGGAATGTTACCAATGAATGCGTCCATCCAAGTGATCGTCTCACCAGATACCGTGTTCATTAGCGCGCTACCACCGCCTTGAGCCCATTGGCTAAGCGCTGTTGCACCAGAGAAACCATCAGCTGCAGTCCAAACTACGTCACCAGAAATCTGAGCAGGGTATGCAAAGAATAGGAACGCACGGCCAGCAAGTGCAGGGTTTAGGAAGTTACGACCCGTACCACCAAAAATCTCTTTAGCAACAACAACACCGAAGGTAATACCTAGTGCAGCTTGCCATAGAGGAAGTGTTGGCGGAACAATAAGCGCGAACAAGATAGAAGTAACAAAGAAACCTTCGTTAACTTCGTGCTTACGCACCATACAGAACAGTACTTCCCAGAAACCACCAACGATAAAGACCGTCGCGTAGATAGGTAAGAAGTAAGTCGCACCCAAGAGCATCTTACTGCCCCAACCTGCATCGGCTCCTAAGGAGGCTCCAAGCATTTCGGTTAGCCAGTAGTGCCAGTTACCATCAATGATAGAAACTAGTTCTGCACCTGAATACATGTGGTTTAGTGCTGCAATAGCTTGACCACCTGCGTTGTACATACCCCAGAACATTGCTGGGAATACCGCAAGCCAAACCATGATCATGATACGTTTTAAGTCAACGCTATCACGGACATGCGAGCTTTTCTTTGTAACTGTACCTGGTGTGTAGAAAAGTGTTGCTGCAGCTTCGTAAAGCGCAAACCACGTTTCGTGTTTACCACCTGGTTCAAAATGATGCTCGATGTCTTCAATAAACTTTTTAAGGCCCATGAAAATTACCCTTCCTTCACAATTGTATCTAGGCATTCACGAAGTAACTGACCGTACTCGTACTTACCAGGACATACAAAGGTACACAGTGCTAAATCTTCTTCATCTAGCTCTAGCGCACCAAGTGCTTGTGCACTATCAACGTCGCCAGCACATAGATCGCGAAGCAGCAAAGTAGGCTCCATATCTAATGGCATTACTTTCTCGTAGTTACCAATTGGAACCATAGAGCGATCACTACCGTTTGTTGTCGTTGTCATGTTGAACAACTGACCTTTAAACACGTGACCAAGGAATGAACGAGTAACAGAGAACTTGTTCTTACCAGGCATAGCCCAGCCAAATAGCTCTTTATCACGACCTTCACGAAGAACCGAAACCTGTTGATGGTAACGGCCAAGGTAAGCATGTGGACCTGAAGCGTGAACACCAGATAATACTGAACCTGAGATCAGGCGAACTTCACCTGGCATCAACTCGCTGTCCGTCAACTCTTCAAGGCTAGCACCAATTTGAGTACGAACTAGGCGTGGGTTATTAACTACTGGACCAGCCAGAGAAACAACACGCTCAGAGTAAATCTCACCAGTAAGGAACAACTTACCGAATGCGATAACGTCTTGGTAGTTAATGCTCCACGCTACATTTTGTGCATTTACCGGGTATAGGTAATGCATATGCGTGCCTGCAAGACCTGCAGGGTGTGGGCCATCAAAAACATGTTCTTCAACGTTAGACTGAGCTGAACGAGGTAAGCTAGTACCTTTTTTACAAACGTACACTTTACCGTTAGTCAGAGTTGAAAGAAGATCTAAACCAGCAACGAAAGCATCAGACTGCTCGTTAATGATTAATTCTGGCTCAGCTGCTAGCGGATTAGTATCCATAGCAGTAACGAAAATAGCCTGAGTTTCAGAATCAACTGCTGGAACCTTGCTGAACGGACGAGTTCGCAAAGCGGTCCATGCGCCAGACTCAACTAACTGAGCTTTAACCGTTTCACGGTCAAGACTTGCTAGTTGGTTAGCTTCATAGCTATTGAACGTGATTTGCTCATTGCCTGCTACTTCAATCACTACTGATTGAAGAACACGCTTAGCACCACGGTTCACTTCAATAACTTTACCGCTTGCTGGAGAAGTAAATACAACACCTGGGTTCTTTTTATCTGCAAAAAGAACTTGGCCTTTCTTCACTTCATCACCAACGCGAGCATGCATCGTAGGACGCATACCAACGTACTCTTCGCCAAGCAAGGCGACTTTAGTGATGGACTTACCATCATTAATCACCTGGGATGGAGTTCCTGCGATAGGAAGATCCAAACCCTTCTTTATTGTAATCATACGCACTTGCACTACTTTATCGGGAAAAAGATTCTTTTAATTGCGTAAATTCAGGACGTTTTAAAATCGCCCTTAGACACGACATTACAGTGTCCGGTTTTGGTAAATTTGAGATACCAAAATCGCAACATTACATTAATAAACTCATCACAAATATTATGTGAGATTTATCAGGTGCCGTATTCTAGCATTTTTTGACAACTTGATGCCATGACCAATAACTTGAATACCGCGTTTATTTGGTGAGATTTGAAGCATATGGACTCTCAAATATGTATAAATTTGACGAGCCGCACAGATAGATTGGCTTTTGAATCGTGTTTTAAACAAGAGATTAATACTCTGTCACAAACTAATATTTTACGAGTTATGTTGAAACACTGTTAATAAAAACATTACTCATTGTAGGTATTTTTAGTCGTTCAAATTGCCATCAGTTTGAGTGATATAACAACGAAAAACACATAGGTTTGGCGACAAAAAAGGCGGCATCACCACCTTTTGTCAATATGCTCGCTGTGTTACTTGCCACCACCCATACACATAGGGCTGTCTGGCACGTTATCGAGCTGCTTCATCCATTCATCTTTTGTATAAGTGTGAATGGACAGTGCGTGAATATTATTCGCTAGCTCTTCTGAAAGAGCTTTATTTACCGCTCGATGACGAGCAATAAGACGCAAACCTTCAAACACATCGCTGACAACAATCACTTTGAAATGACTCTCAGAACCAGCCGGAACATTGTGCATATAGCTCTCATTGACCACGTTTAAATGACTTGGTGAAAACTCATTGTGCAATTTTGTTTCGATAACTTCTTGGATCATTGTGATTCCTTAATAACGTATTGGCATTATCCGTGGGCTGAGTATAAACCCTAACAGGTCGAGTGTCTGAGTATTTCATAGCGAATGGCATAGGTTTGGTTGAGTTTTTTCTATCTTGTTCAGCCTGCATTTGAGACAATATCTTTGTTATTTCTTACATAAGTATCTCAAGCAATGAAAACCGAACTTACCCTTCACGACAGAACTTTGACCTTACATCGTTTCCCGAAACGTTCAAATGAAACCCTTCAAGCTTGGGATGCGGGCGACGAATACATTATTAGCCATGTTGAAGAGATGAACCTTGAACCTGGTAAACACATCCTGATCATGAACGACAGCTTCGGTGCCCTATCGACTTGGTTCTCGAAAGATCATGATGTCACTATGATGAGCGACTCATTTATCTCTCACCGTGGCGCCCTGAAAAACTTGCAGCGCAATCAAAGTAACCGAGTGAACTTCTTGAACACGATGGATGATATCCCACACGGTATCGACCTTGTGATCATGCAGCTGCCAAAAACAAATCGTCACCTAATCTGGCAACTGAGCCAGCTACGCCAAGCATTGCCTGAAGGCTGCCAAGTGATCGGCGTCAACAAGGTAAAAGAGATTCACACCTCTACGCTTAACCTGTTCGAAAAATACCTAGGCGAAACCAAAACATCACTAGCGAAGAAAAAACACCGCTTAGTCTTCTCATCTCCAAACTGCCAGCCAATTCAAACGGTAGAGCCTTTTGTTGAATGGGATGTAGACGGTGAAGATATCCGCCTGAAAAATTTACCAAATGTTTACTCAGGGGAAGCACTCGATCAAGGCGCTCGCTATATGCTAGAGCACATCCCTCAAGATCCTGAGCTACGTCATATCATCGATCTTGGTTGTGGCAACGGTGTATTGAGTGTAAAAGCAGGGCAATTGAACCCACAAGCCCGTATCACCTGTGTGGATGAAAGCTTTATGGCGGTGGAATCGGCGCGCCAAAACGTCAAAGATAACCTTGGTGAAGAAGGCAACTTCCAGTTCATCGCCAACAACTGTTTAGATGGCTTCAAGAAAAACAGCACCTACTTAGTGATGTGTAATCCTCCATTCCATCAGCAACAAGCGATTACGGATCACATTGCGTGGCAAATGTTCTGTGATGCAAAGCATGTTCTAAGCAATGGAGGCAAATTAATTGTTATTGGCAACCGACACCTCGGATACGATGTCAAACTAGCAAGACTATTTGGTGAAGCTAACGTTGAAACGCTTGAACTAAACCAAAAATTTGAGATATTACAAGCAACAAGAGAGCCTGCGAATTTTAATAAATAAGCAGAAACGACTTCACAAGAATTTAAGATACCGAGCTTCTGGTGTGAATTTAGAAAGGATAAAGGAATGAAAAAACTGATTTTGGCTGCTTCTATTATGGCTTTGACAGCATGTTCAGCCCCTCAGCAAGAACAAATCAATGTAATGCCAGAAGCTTCACTAAGCTCAAGCAACCTTGTACAAGGCAAAACATACACACTAACCAGTAAAGATGTTCGTGCCGCTCAATATGTTGCATTGGTTGATAGTGGCCGTTCAAACATTCAACCAATTCATGCTAAGCAAAACATGCGTATTTCTCTAGAAAACGCTATTGCTCAGCAGTTAGAGTCTCAAGGTTTTCGTGCAAGCGTAAACAGTGAAAACTCAATTGTTTTGGAGATTCAAGAAGCGCTTGTTACCGTAGAACACACCATTATGGAAAACAAAATGGACGGTAAAGTAACGCTTGAAGTTACGGCTGAAACGCCTGAAGGCAAACTAGTGAAAACATTCAACGGTACTGCAACGCGCACTGGTGCCTTGAGTGCGTCAAATGACGACATCTCTATGGTTCTTAATGACGTGATTAACTTGGTTCTTACGGAAATCGCTAACGACCAAGAGCTACAAACTTACATGAAGGAACGTTTCTAATGGTTCGTATTTTATCTTCTATCGCATTAATGTTGGTGAGCGTGAGCGTTTGGGCTGGTCCTAAAGTGAACGTAGAAACAACATTAGGCGACTTCACAATTGAGCTAAACCAAGAACAAGCACCGGTTAGCGCGGAGAACTTCCTAAAATACGTTGCAGACGGCAGCTACGAAGGCACTATCTTCCACCGTGTTATCCCTGGTTTCATGGCACAAGGTGGCGGCTTCGATCAAGACATGAATCAACAAGCGACTTATGCTCCTATCAAGAATGAAGGCAGCAACGGCCTGAAGAACGATACAGCAACAATCGCTATGGCTCGTACTAATGTGCCAGATTCTGCAACTCGCCAGTTCTTCATTAACTTCTCTGATAATGATTTCTTGAACGCAAAAGGTGGTAACCCAGGCTACGCTGTATTTGGCAAAGTAACTGAAGGTTTTGATGTTGTTCAAAAGATGGCAACGATTCCAACCAAGCGAATGGGCCGCATGTCAGACATCCCAGTCGACCCAATCGTCATCACTAAAGTGACCCTTCTTAAGTAATCCAATGTAACGCCCTTATTTCTTAAGGGCGTTTTTCTATACAAGGACGCCCTATGTCATCAGGCACTCCCTCTCTTTCTTGGATGCAGACTTTTCGCAGCTACCTAGATAAACGTCTACTTTGGGTGTTTATGCTCGGCTGTTCGAGTGGCTTCCCATGGGTTCTTATTGGATCCAACATGTCTGGCTGGCTAAAAGATGCAGGTTTAACGCGTGCTGCCATTGGCTACTTTGGTAGTGTGTTTGCCGTGTATGCGATTAACTTTTTATGGGCACCATTGGTAGACCGAGTAAAACTGCCGGTGCTTCACGCAATACTCGGCCAGCGCCGCAGTTGGATCTTTTTCTGCCAAACCATTGTTTTAATCGGCACCTTATTCATCGCAGGCGTCAATCCCGCAGAGAATTTGGCGTTTACCTCAATGTTGGCGCTCGCTATTGCCATTGCCTCAGCCACGCAAGACATCGCGATTGATGCATTTCGTATTGATACCTTCCCAAAATCCGAAGCATCAAAACTGCCGCAAGCTTCCGCAATGGCCGTAATTGGGTGGTGGACGGGGTATTCACTACCAGGCTACCTTGCCTTTATTAATGCAGACTCAATCGGTTGGAATGGCGTGTATTACGGAATGGCAGGTGTCGTTGTTGTATTAATGCTGTTTACTCTTTTTGTCGGAGAGCCAAATACACAACGTGAAGCCCTACAAGAACAAGCACAACAGCGACACAATAAAGTGGTCGGCTCAAAGCTTGTCGCTTGGTTCAGTGTGACGGTAATTGAACCATTTTATGATTTCTTCAAAAGAAACGGAGTTCAAGTTGCCATTACTCTATTGCTGTTTGTGTTCCTATTTAAGATAGGTGAAGCCTTCCTAGGTCGCATGTCGATCACCTTCTATAAAGAGATAGGTTTCAGTAATGAACAGATCGGTCATTACTCCAAGTTAATTGGCTGGGGCGCGACGATATTCTTCACTTTGGTAGGCAGTGTCTTCAATGTGAAATTCGGTATTGTACGCGGACTGATGATCGGCGGTGTGGCAATGGCGGCCAGTAATCTAATGTTTGCGTGGATCGCTCACACTGGCCCGAGTGAAACCTTGTTCTTGGCAACCATCATTGTCGATAACTTTACAACTGCGTTTTCAACCGTAGCTTTTGTCTCTTTCTTAACACTATTAACCGGGCAAGCTTTCTCAGCGACACAGTATGCCTTGTTAGCATCGTTGGGGAATTTCGGTCGAACAACGCTGGCTTCATTCAGTGGTGAGTTGGTTGATTACCTCAATGATTGGTCAACCTTCTTTATACTGACTGCACTCATGGTGATTCCAAGTTTGATCATGCTCTATTCGTTGCGCCACTTTTTCACAGATTTACTGGAAAAAGCAAAAACCAACCAAGAGTAGTTGAACAAAAAAGCAAAAGAAAAGAAGGTGGCATCACGCTACCCTCTTTTTCTTTGTCACTAGTAACCTGTAAGAACTAGTCTGTTGTATCACTCACAATAAGGTTGAAGCCTGTGCCAGCCGAGTCATCGATCGCCACCACTTGATACACTACACCATCAGCTAAGGTTGCGGGCGCAGAGTCGATAGCCACAACCGACGGCTGACCCGCTACAGTAATCGTCACAAAATAAGACCCCGCCGCAACATAAATGCCATTCGCATAATCTTTGAACTTCACATCACTTAGCGCTGGAGTGCTACCAGAGATCCCCGCGTTTTCTGTTAAGTAAATATCCACCGAAGCCGCTATTGGGTTAGCAGCGGCGTGGGTAATGTTTAGCACCGCGCTGGTCGCAACCGGACGACGGTTTTCAGGAATAACCAATGGTTCCAAACTCAGTGGAGTTACCGTCCCTACCGCATAGATGCTGTAATCCATGCCAGCAAATACAGCTAATCCATCAACATCAATAAATGACGGAGACGTCGTTCCCGTTTCGTATATATCAATATCATAACTGTCTGCTGCTAAATCTAAGAAACCGCGAATTTCTTTAAACATTAAACCATCAAGAGGAGCAAACTTAGCAGAATTAACAAATACATCTACAGCTGGTGCGCCATCGACCAAATGCCCGACTCTTACTTCGGCAGTTTCTGCCATGTCGTATATTAACGATGATCCACTACCGTCCATCACCATCAACTTCACCGGAGATACACTGTTTGAGTCAGCTCTTGATACCGCTGCAATAGTTAGCTCGCTACCGCCAGCCAGAGTTATCTCTCCAGAATCAAAAGCAATAGCACTTCCGCTCACTGTTTCTAATCTTACTCGGTACTGACCAGCTGGAATATTCAGCACGTCAGTAAAATCTTTATAACCGAGAGTGCCAAGCGGAGCACCCAATGGATCATTCGGCGCCGTTACGTATAAGTTCACATCTCCAACCCCTGTTGCCGCGTGAACAACTTGCACATCTAAACTTGAACTCGTTGCCGTTCCCTCAGAAGGTCGCGTCACAACTAAAGCCTCAACCGGGTTATTAGAACCGTCAGCGTCACCGACCACCATCACGGTGTAATCTAATTCACCGCTCAAATCGAATTGGCTTGGCGAAATTACAGTGGCAACTGCGTCACCTGGGAGTTGGACATCGACTTGAAGAGTTGTCTGGCCTTGATTTACTGAAGCGTACCCGGATGCCTGAGCATAATCGACACCGCTCCAACGAGCCTGGCTATTGACTAAAACGTTAGCTAAAGGCGCATCTGGCGATGCATGTACAGCTTGTAGTTGAGTTGTTGGTTCATCGTCATCATCACACCCAACAATGAAAAGGGCTGATATCGCTACAGCGAGTATAGGTGAATATTTCATCGGTCTTCTCTCCAAAAAAGTTAGACCAGTTCGTCACACAAATGATTAGTCCAATAACTAATCTTTAAAAAGTATTTCAAAATCTAGTGCAGTGAACTGTCTTTAATTCTCCGTGATTCAAAAAGTAGCTAGGTTCAAATCCCTAGGCAGTCATCACATGAGTTGTCCATCAATTGATTCCAACTCCACTACGCTGTTGGTCAAAAATAGATCAAAGACGAGATTAAGAGGTGGTTTGAATGAGTCATTTTTTAAGAGAAAACGCTTAGAAAAGAATACTGTTGATTTTGATATGCATATCACTCTAATTAGTAGAATCGTTTGCTTAGCGCAGTATTTCACCTATTTATCCACAAAATAATCGAATTTCACAAAATCAATAGAATTAGAGGTGCATCAGGATGCATTGCCACCGTAAAGTTCCATTATTTAGATCATTAGTGTGATCGATCTCACTTTAATAATTGCAATTTTCACTCTGTCTCACTTTTATTTGAGAACAAAATCGCTATGATGCTCGGCATTCGGACACACAAACACGCACGGATTAGCGGGTTACTTATTTTAAACATAGAGAGTTCCATTATGCGTAAATCACTTTTAACTCTTGGCCTACTTGCAGCGACTTCTGCTCCAGTAATGGCAGCAGATTATTCTGACGGCGACATCCACAAAAACGATTACAAGTGGATGCAGTTCAACATCATGGGTGCAATCAACGAGAAAGGTCCTTACGAATCTACTCATGATTACCTAGAGATGGAATTTGGTGGTCGCTCTGGAATCTTCGACCTTTACGGCTATGTTGATGTATTTAACCTAACATCAGACTCAAGCAGCGACAAAGCAGACAAAGATGGCAAAATCTTCATGAAGTTTGCTCCTCGTATGTCTCTTGACGGCCTAACTGGTAAAGACCTTTCTTTCGGTCCAGTTGAAGAACTATACCTTTCAACTCTTTTCGAGTGGGATGGTAACAACGGTGGTGTTAACACTCAGAAAGTTGGTCTAGGTTCTGACGTAATGGTTCCATGGTTCGGTAAAATGGGTCTAAACCTTTACGGTACATACGACTCAAACCAAAAAGATTGGAACGGTTTCCAAATCTCGACTAACTGGTTCAAGCCATTCTACTTCTTCGAGAACGGTTCATTCATCTCTTACCAAGGTTACATTGATTACCAATTCGGTATGAAAGATGAGTACGCTCAAGTAAGCAACGGCGGCGCAATGTTCAACGGTATCTACTGGCACTCAGATCGTTTTGCAGTTGGTTACGGCCTGAAACTATACAGCGATGTATACGGCTTTAAAGATGGTGCAGACCTACCATGGGACGCTTCTTCACAAGCTGATTCTTCTGGCGTAGGTCACTACGTTGCAGTAACTTACAAGTTCTAATCGAACTTCTAAGAAAAGTTTCCAAAATGGCACCCTAGGGTGCCATTTTTTATTGCTTTCATTTAATGCCTAGCTATCCTTGCAGCATCACTTTCTTATCTCGGTATTGCTGTGAACATCACTATTGTTGGGCCAGGGGCCATCGGCTCTTTATGGGCAATAAAACTACTTCAAGCTGGTCATAATGTGTCTTTGTGGAGTCGTTCCACTGATAACTCAATTGACTTATCACTTGATGGACAAGCTTCCCTTTCCTTCAGTAACAACAATATCGAAAAGCTATCAGCGAGTGACTTGGTTATTTTCACGGTCAAAGCTTGGCAAATAGCAGAAGCAACCACTCCACTGCTTCAACATCTCGATCCCGACACCATTCTCATATTCATGCATAACGGAATGGGGGCGGTCGACAACATCGCCACTCAAATTGATACTCACCCGATAGTATTGGCAACCACGACCCAAGCAGCATTCAAACCTGATCGTAATAGTGTATCTCACACAGGAATAGGGCAAACCCAGTTAGGTGCTTTTAACCAAACGGGTCAGCAGTGCACGTTTTTAGTTGATGTGTTGGATCATGCTCTCCCCGCTGTGAGTTGGAACCCACAAATAAAAACCGCGCTTTGGACTAAACTCGCCATAAATTGTGCTATCAACCCACTTACTGGGTTGGAACAAATCAAGAATGGTGAACTTGCAGACCAAAGGTTTGAGGGTATTTTAAGTTCTATCGTTGAAGAGCTCACACAAGTTATGCAGGCCGAAGAGATAGCTTGTTCATTCGACGGATTAGAAGCAAGTGTCAACAAGGTTATCCACGCTACGGCTCAAAACAACTCATCCATGAAGCAGGATATGTTTTACCAACGTAAGACAGAGATCGACTTCATCACTGGACACCTAATAAAAACAGCGCTTAAGCATCAGATAGAAGTTCCCGTTAACCAAAAGCTGTTCAATCAGGTCAAAGAGCAAGAAAATAGCTGGAATCATCAAGATTAGTCAGCAACGGTCAACAAGTCGCGATAAAATAACAATACCGCTAAGCATAACGCTGGCACCAATTTCCAAGATTTTAGGTAAGAATAGATGCTTGATATCAATCACATCCGAGAGCAGTTCCCTGCGCTATCACAAACCATCAATCAACAACCATTGATTTACTTAGACAGCGCGGCAACGACACAAAAACCTCAGGTAGTTATTGATGCCATTAGCCAGTATTACTCCAAGCAAAATGCCAATGTTCACCGCGGTAGCCATAGTTTAACAGCGAACGCGACCAGTCAGTTTGAAGCAGCCAGAGATAAGGTCGCTCAGTTTATCGGTGCAAGCTCTTCAAAAGAGATCATCTGGACTCGCGGTGCAACCGAAGCGCTCAATTTAATTGCTCAAACTTACGCAAGAAGTATTCTTCAGCCTGGCGATGAGATCTTAGTGAGTGAAATGGAGCATCACGCTAACATAGTTCCTTGGCAAATTGTGGCAGAACAAACCGGGGCTAAAGTCGTTAAAGTACCGATGACACCGGATTGCGAATTTGACCTAGTCGCGTTTGATACGCTTTTAAATGAACGAACCAAGATTGTTGCATTAGCTCAGGTAACCAACGTAACGGGTTCTCGTCAGCCAATTGAAGCTGTCATAGAAAAAGCACACAAGATGAATGCGATTGTTGTGGTCGATGGCGCGCAAGGCATCGTCCATGAGCCTATTGATGTTGCAGCTTTAGGTGCGGATTTCTACGTATTCTCTGGACACAAGCTCTATGCCCCTGCGGGCATCGGTGTGCTTTACGGCAAGCTTGAATTGTTAGAAGCGATGCCACCTTGGCATGGTGGTGGCAAAATGGTCGAGCGCGTCTCTTTCTCTGGCACTACTTTTTCAGAACTGCCTGGCAAATTCGAAGCGGGCACGCCAAATGTGGCAGGAGCCATAGCACTAAGCACCGCAATAGAATGGTTAAGTGGTTTTGTACAACAAGATGTCGAAAATCATATCCACCAACTACAACACGAGACTTATCTTGCTCTCAGTAAACTGGATGACATTCAGATTTTAGGGTATCAACCTAACGCAAGTGTGATTACTTTTGTGATGGATGGTGTTCACCATCAAGATATAGCGACTCTACTGGATCAGCAAGGTATCGCAGTACGTGCAGGACATCATTGTGCTCACCCATTAATGGATGCACTTAATGTGAAAGGAACGGTTCGAATTTCATTTGGTATTTACAACAACATGGATGATGTTGAAAAGCTCGTAGCGGCGATAGAAAAAGCCGTTGATATGCTTTAGGGAGTAGCGAAATTACTTAGGGTTGGCGTTTAACGTCAACCCTTTTTGCTTCTGTGTATCAAGGAGATATTAAGCACTTAGCTCTTGGATTTGAGCAACAATCGCTTTTAATCCATTACCGCGAGATGGGCTAAGGTGGGTAATTAGACCGATTTGTTCAAAGTAACCATCAATATCGAACGCTTGAACCTGCTCTGATGTTTTTCCATCATACGCAGCCATCACCAAAGCAATCAGACCGCGAACGATACGCGCATCAGAATCAGCACAAAAGTGCCAAACACCATCGATATTCTGAGAAACCAACCACACTTGGCTTTCACAGCCAGAGACAATCACCTGCTCACTTTTCAGTTCATCAGGCATCGTTGGCAGTTTCTTACCCCATTGAATCACTTGGCGATAACGGTCTTCCCAGCCGCTGAATGTCTGCATCTTCGCGACGATATCATCACTGGTAATTTCAGTGCCGAATGGAGAGCTTGGGAATGTGGTCATTTTAATATCCAGTCGATTGTTAATTGAGTAAAAGACGTTACTTAGCGTGCTTTTGAATCAGCTTTTCAACAATACGTGAAACAGCCACAAAACCAAAAGTCGCGGTGACCACTGTCGCAGCGCCAAAACCCGTCGCACAGTCCATGCGTTTTGGACCTTCCGCTGTTGCTTTCGCAGCACATACACTGCCGTCGGCTTGAGGGTATTTCAATTGCTCAGTCGAGAACACACAATCGATACCAAACTTACGCGCAGGGTTCTTAGGAAAATTATGATGACGACGAAGGGTGTCTTTTAGCTTCTTCGCTAGCGGATCTTGAATCGTCTTAGTCAAGTCAGCCACTTTGATTTGAGTCGGATCGATTTGACCACCCGCACCACCAGTGGTGATCACCTTGATTTTGTTGCTACGACAATATGCCAATAGTGAAGCCTTAGCTTTCATGCTGTCAATCGCATCTAATACAAAGTCGAACTCTTTCGATAGGTATTCAGCCTGATTATCCGGGCCGATAAAGTCGTCAATCAGGTTAACTTTACACTCAGGGTTAATCAGCTTAACGCGCTCTGCCATCACTTCGATTTTGCTTTTACCAACGGTACCCGACATTGCGTGGATCTGACGGTTGATGTTAGTTACACACACGTCATCCATATCGATCAAAGTCAGCTCACCTAAACCGGTACGAGCAAGCGCTTCAACCGCCCATGAACCGACACCACCAATACCGATCACACACACGTGTGCTGCTCTAAGTATGTCGACTTCACTATTGCCATATAGGCGACGGGTGCCACCAAATCGTTGGTCATAGTTTTCTGAAGCTGGAGTGGTCAATTCACGCATTGTTGCCGCCAATTTATTTCTGAGAAAAAGAAAAGAGTGCGTTTTATACGCACTCTTGAATAAAAAGTCTAGGGGATTAGCGATTCGCTTTCAATGCCCTATTTTATTGTAGCTTACTCAACCTTTTCAGGAGGCAAAGCCCAAGGCGCTTCAGTTGCGCTGCCATCTAAACCGAGCTTCCACACACGACCAAAATGCTTGTAATGGCCCGCTTCTGTACCCGCTCGAGGGCCCATGCCGTGGTAAAGGTCCAAATGGTTTTGCTTAACCGCGCCGCCCGTATCCAAAACCAATAGCAGTCTTAGTTGATGAGCGCCGCTCCAAGTACCATCAGCATTCAATAATGGAACCTCAGCAAGAATCGGCGTCCCCATAGGCAAGATAGAGCGATCGCCCGCAACCGCCGCCATCGGTAATAGAGGAATGCCCGCGCTACCCATCACAGATAGGTCGTCTCTCGCTTCAAAAAACACGAAAGATGGGTTTTGCTCAAGCAGCTCTTTGACCACTTCAGGATCGTTTGCCAATACCCACTCTTTGATTGCTTTTAGCGACATTTTTTCGCGTGGAACTAAGCCTCGTTCAATCAGAACACGGCCAATGCTCACATAAGCTTTATTGTTCTTACCCGCGTAGGCGAAATACTGCAGCGTGTCATCATCACCGAAGTGTACAAATCCACTGCCCTGTACTTCCATCATAAATGGGTCGATACGGTTTGCTGAGTAACCTAACTCAAGGCCCTGACCTTCTAGTGCGCCGTTGTAAATCTCTTGGCGTGTTGGACACTCTTTACCACACTCAGGAAGCCCGTAAACAGGGTAACGATATTCTTCATTCGCTTCGTGGCGCAGCTCCATCACAGGAGAAAAGTAGCCCGTGAACAAAACATTGCCTTGTTTATCACCACCACCTAGTTGAGCGGTTTGAACGCCAAAATTCGCTAGCTCGCTTGGATCTCCACTCAGCATCGCCCACTCATTGAGTTGTTGATAAAGCGGCTCATAGATTTTAGCCATCGAAGGGGATTTAGAAACCACCATCTCAGCTTGTTCTGCAAATGCGGTGTAGTCTCTTGGTTTATTGGATTCAACCTGATCGACCTTATTCAAGGTACGAGGAAATTCGTCATCAAGGTGTTGCTGAGCAAGATCAGTGGGTTGAGCACAGCCAAATAACAAAGAGGCAGCGACAAGGGGAAGCCATTTTTTAATCACAAGAGTCATCCTAAAAATTCTATGCATCGAGGATGACAAAAACAGTCAGATAACACAATCTTAGATTGTAAGAGTTTACAAGAAGATAACCTATCGGACGGAGTTATCGATATGGCCCTTAAGGCGGAAGATGGGATTGTAGTGACTGTCAGAATCGAGCACCATTTCTGTATTGTCAGAATTGGTCATGCGGAAGCGATAGGTTTTATCACCCGCCTTGTATTCAAAGTAGTTTCCATCAAAGTCAAAGCTCGTCGAAACAACAGACCCACGAACTGACACACCATTAGCATTCAGAACAAACTCATCGGTCGCATAATGTGCAACATCTTGCTCTATCCAAGTGCCGTATATCAGATTGTCGGGCGTCGCCGCATTTTGCACTCGGGAAAGCACATCGCCGAACAAAGAAACCACCGCAAACGAACCCACTAAGGCTAGAACCATTAAACAACGTTCAATGATCTTACGCTTCAACTTAGATTGATTGCGCTGATCAGCTTCGCTATAGAGACCTTTGGTTATCTCATCGATTTTGTTCTTTGTTGCTGGAGCTTGTTGCATTCGGTGACTACTCATAAGGATGCTATGCGCATTCTACACTGAGACAGTTTATATATTGAAGCCTAGATAAGAATAGTTTGCGCTTTATTCCAAAAAGGTGTTGTTTACATTTGAATTTAAATGCTAAATTATCGAATAAATAAACAAAATGGACTTGTTCTGTGAAATTAAGAAGTACAGCGCTAGTAAAAGGTTTCAGACAATCAACCCCTTACGTAAATGCTCACCGTGGCAAAACCATGGTCATTATGCTGGGAGGCGAAGCCGTTGCCGACAGGAACTTTGGTAACATTATTAGTGATATAGCCTTGCTCCACAGCCTTGGAGTAAAGATTGTTCTCGTTCACGGGGCAAGACCGCAGATCAACCAATTGCTCGCCAAGCAAGATTGCCATACGCCTTATCACAAGAATATTAGGGTCACTGATGAATATTCTTTGGGCGTCGCTATGCAGGCTGCTGGACAGCTTCAACTTGCCATCACCGCACGCCTCTCAATGAGCTTAAACAACACGCCGATGGCAGGCACTCAACTCAATGTTATGAGTGGTAACTTCATTACGGCTCAACCGCTTGGCGTGGATGACGGTACGGATTATTGCCACAGCGGGCGTATTCGTCGAATCGATATCGAAGGGATCAATCGCACGCTTGACCAAGGTTCAATTGTACTGCTTGGCCCTATTGCCAGCTCCGTGACAGGCGAAAGCTTTAACCTACTTTCTGAAGAGGTCGCTACCCAAGTTGCTATTCGTCTAAAGGCCGACAAGCTGATTGGCTTCTGCTCCGAACAAGGGGTAACAGATGAACGCGGTAACGTGCTCGCCGAACTCTTCCCTAAAGATGCCAAGCAAATTCTAGAACGATTAACGGAATCTCAAAATCCTGCCGAAGACATGAGCACAGGAACACTGCGCTTCTTGAAAGGAGCGATCTCCGCTTGTCGAGCTGGTGTGCCTCGTTGTCATCTAATCAGCTACAAGGTAGATGGCGCATTAATCCAAGAGTTGTTCTCTTTTGACGGTATTGGAACCCAAGTGGTCATGGCTAGTGCCGAGCAAGTAAGACAAGCTCAGATTGACGATATTGGTGGCATATTTGACCTTATTCGTCCTTTGGAAGAACAAGGCATTCTCGTTCGTCGCTCAAGAGAACAATTGGAACAAGAGATTCACCGCTTTACGATTATCGAAAAAGACGGACTGATTATTGGTTGCGCTGCACTATATGCGTATCCGGAAGATCACATGGCAGAGATGGCGTGTGTGGCGATTCACCCTGACTATCGCGATGGAAACCGTGGGCAATTGTTGCTGGATTACATGCGTCACCAATCAAAATCTCGTGATATCGACCAGATTTTTGTCCTTACTACGCACAGCCTTCACTGGTTCCGTGAACAGGGTTTTTACGAGATAGCGGTTGATGAATTACCGATGGAAAAACAAGGGTTATACAACTATCAGAGAAACTCAAAGATCTTGGCGCTCAACGTATAAATAAAATTTTGGAGCACAATCTCACTTCGACAGAAAAATAATTGCAAATGTAATCGTTTTCTATATGAGATTTATTAACTATGCACTTTCACTCACACGTATAATTGTATAGAATTTAGACGCTTTAATAATCTTAACAAATGTTTTTATTGGAATTGCCATCTCGATAGTCATGTCGAACTCATTGAGGTGGTCACTGCACGGATTGCTATACCCGTTGACGGCCAGCACGCTAACATTAGCTCTGCTCGTTAATATAAACAGCAAAAAGAGCAATATTGATATGAGAACCATTGTTTGTAACTCGCTGCAAAGTTTTTGGGATATGGCTGATAACCAATTCTTAGAAGGGCTAGACGTACACTGCGTGTTCCCTGTTAGCGAGAATCTAAAAGAGTTTATTTTGAATTGCCAAGCAAAGTACAAGATAAACCACATATCGTTTACTCGAGCGTTTTTAGGCTCTGATTCCTAATAACGCTCAAAGCAACCAAGGATGGTTGCTTTGTGTTTGTCTAGCCCTAAGTTCAAAACCTTCTCTAGCCGTCCATAACGACTAATTCGTTAAGCGACTGCCTAAACCACTCACTCGCTCTGTTTTCACCTTAATCCCACGCTTCAACACATTTGTATCGCTGAACATCATCAGTCGTTTCTTCGCACGTGTAATACCTGTATAGATAAGCTCCCGCGTTAAAATAGGGCTGAAATCTGGCGGCAAGATCATTAAGGTCAGATCAAATTCACTACCCTGAGATTTGTGTATTGTCATTGCATAAGCCGTTTCATGATCGGGCACTCGGCTTGGTAGCACAGCTTTTACGCTGCCATCGGGCAACTCAAAATAGACCTTCAAACGAGGGGTTAAGTCAGGTTGACTAGAACCCGCCTCAAGCATACAGATACCAATATCACCATTGTACAAACCCAAGCCATGATCATTTCGCGTCACCATAACAGGACGTCCGTGATACCACAGCTCATCATTATGAGGGCTCACCAAACGCCTTGCGGCCAGTGCTCTTTCAATTCTGTGGTTGAGGCCTTTAACACCAAAATCCCCTTCACGAATGGAACACAACAGTCGGCATTGGCTGAACAAATCGAGTACCGATTTCGCTCTCGCTTCTTGAGTTTCTAACTCTTCCAACGGCACATTCATTCTATTGAGGTACGCACCATACTCGTTAACCAAAGTACGCAGCATCAGGTTATAGCTGTCACTCGACAGAGGTTGGTTTTCGATATCGCCAAAACCTTTGGCAAACACTTGGTCTACTTGATTCGCAGAACCATTATTGATTGCTTTTGCCAGCTGACCGATACCGGAGCGCGCATCGAAACGATAACTCTTCTGCAGCATACACAAGCTATCCGCAATCGCAGGCGGATTCACCGCTCCAGCTTTGTCTTGTCTTGGTTTAGCTATCGCATCAAAACCTGTCATCTCTGCAATCAAATTGCCTTGCGCTGTGCTGTACCCTGCAGAGTTGAATGAACAGATATCACCGAGCACAGCACCTGCCTCTACTGAAGCGAGTTGGTCTTTATCACCCAATAAGATGAGCCTTGCGTGCTCAGGAAGTGCATCCACCAGCTTATACATCATCGACAGATCAACCATTGAAGCTTCATCCACTACCAAGATATCAAGGTGGAGTGGATTGCGTCGATTATGCCTAAACTCAGCACGGTTAGGAATCGCGCCGAGTAATCTGTGTAAGGTGCTCGATTCGGTCGGTATGTTGGCTTTCACTTCAGGCGCTAATGGCAGCTGTTCAATTGCTTTACCGATCGACTCGGTTAAACGCGCCGCCGCTTTACCCGTTGGTGCCACTAGCTTAATCGTTGGTGTTTTACCTTGGCTGAGAGATTGCTCGACCATCGCCGACAGTAATTTGGTTACCGTGGTTGTTTTACCAGTACCCGGCCCACCAGAAATCACCGCAAAACGACGACTCAGCGCCACCGCTGCCGCGACTTTTTGCCAGTTCAAACATGCCGATAACGGCACCAAGTCGTCCAACACATCTAAGTCCGTCACCTGCTTAGCTTGTACAATCGCTTGGTCGATTGATCCCCAATCTAAAGCCTGCTCATTCACAATATCAAGATGGTCACACACCAATTGTTGGCGTAATACCTGAGACGTCTGCTGATTTGCTTCAGCCCTGGCTAAGGCGTTAAACAGAAAATGATAGCTACGTGCAAAAAGCAGATTGAGCGTTTCAGTCAGCGCTTTTTTCTGCTCAGTATTGAACTCTACCGGCTTACTTAAACGGTTTAAGGTCTCAGCCAACACAACTTCGTAGTTCCAATAACGCTGTAAATAGACACGCTGCCCATCGAACATTAGAGGCTTAACACAATCGTTGGTCGTTCCCACTAAGTTTGATGATTGAAGCACAGCCACCCAATCAATACCCAACAGTTTTTGGTTCAATTGCAGTGCAGTTTCACCGTATAACCCAAGTAACTGAGCAAGATCTGCCGCTAGTTCAGGGCCTGTCGTATGCTGCTGTATAAGCTGAGTACAAATGTGTCCTTTGCCTAATTCATGGCTCACTACCCCCGCGAGAAAGCCGATCTCTTGAGGGTAGCTCGTGGCTTGCTGAGCAAGAAAACGGGCAAATTGATAATCCAACTGACGAATAGAACCCTTATCCGCAAGAAACTGGAGTACATCCATCAGTTGCTCAGGAATAAGTGAAACTGGCTTTGCTGTGTTCGCAGTATCTATGCCGGTATTAGTGGTCGTTGTTGTCATTATAAAAGCCCCATCTGTCCAGTTTCATCGTCATTCAATTGTGCCGAACGTCTGTCTATCACTTTACCGTCAATCAATTGATCCATTTCATCAAGTAAAGCCAGTGTTGGTTTGGCCGAGAAAATACCTTGCTGAGATTGGCCGTCCATTCCTCGTAAGAACAAGTAGTACACGCCACCAAAATGTTGTTCGTAGCTGTAATTGGCAACGCGGCTGCGTAAGAAACGGTGCAACGCCAATGCATAGATTTGATATTGCAAATCATAGCGATGGTCGGCCATCGCCGATTTCAATGCCTCGCCATGGTAGACAGCAACATCATCTCCTAAGTGATTCGATTTCCAGTCGAGTACATAGTATTTACCTTGGTGCTCAAACACCAAATCGATGAAGCCTTTCAACATACCTTGCACGGTTTGGAAACCTAGATCGCCCGCTTTGGCTGACAATGGATCGTGATATTGAATGGTTTGATTCAGTTCAGATGCAGCCAATACTTCGATCGGCAGTAAGAATTCCATCTCAACTAAACGTTGCGTCGAGTCTTTCTCGCTTAGCTTTAAGTTCTTGCCGTCTAATGCGGTGTTCAGCACTGTATCGACCAGTTGCTGAAGCACAGGTAGCCACTCTAATTCATATTGCTCTGATTCTAATAAGTGAGTGATTACTTGCGTGTTATGTTCACTGGTTGCTGGCTCGGTAAATTCAACCTCCTCAAACAAGGTGTGTAAGAAAGTACCTGGGCGAGCACCACGAGGGAACGTAAAGATAGAGCGTTCAGGCTCAATCAACTCAGACTCATCCTGCTCATCAGCCGAGTCAATATCAAAACCAGACACCTCAATGGTCGCGTCATGACTCGCACCGTGACTGCCCTGTTTGACAAGCCCCGAGTAACTGGTGATACGCCAAGCTCGGTCAATTGAAGCCTTAAGTTCACTGGCCTGTAAGTCGTCACTCACTTGCTCTGTTTGCACAAAAATTTGTTCGTGAGCGGTAGGTGTTTCGGCTAACAGCACACTGGAATTCTTACCCTCAATAGCCGATAGAGCTTGATGCAACTCGGCGATGCCTTGCTCTTGTCCGTTTTGAACCAAATAGCCCATGGCACTCAAGTGAACGCCGGTCGGCTCTTTGGTTGAACGCCCTTTACGTAGCGGTGCCATGCCAATAAAACATCCATAAACAGCACGAGTCAGCGCCACGTAAATCAAACGTAAGTCTTCCGCCAATCGCTCTTTGTCGGCTTGCGCTAAGGCACTATCGCTACCCGTAATATCAAGTACCGTGGTATCTGAGTCATGGTCGTAGAACTTGCCTTCGCTCGCTTCTCGGTAACTCGCGACAAATGGGAGGAATACAAGGTCATATTCCAAACCTTTCGATTTGTGAATAGTAACGATTTGAACCAAGTTTCTCTCTGACTCAAGACGTTGAATGTCATCTTCACTGCCGCCTAAACCATTTTGTGCATCTGATATCGCTTCTGCCAACCAACGCAACAAGCCATAGTCACTGTCGAGCTCCTGCCTAGCTTGTTGCAACAATTCGCCAATGTGCATTAAATCAGTGAGTGAGCGCTCACCATTTTCTTCTTCCAGTAAGCGTTCCGCGAGATGTCGTTTACTGATCACGCTGCGAAGCATTGGCAACACGCCGCGCTGAAGCCACAACTTACGATATTCTCTAAACTCGTTAACGACGTTTTCCCACACCACTTCATCGTTGTTGAGTTCATCCAATGATGCGGCATCCAGAGCAAACAACTCCGACGCTAAACTGGCGCGTAATGCTCGATCGTTTTCAGGTGTCAGCACAGCTTGTAGCAAGCGTTGAATATCTTGTGCGACTAAGCTGGTAAACACACTGTCTCGGTTCGACAAATACACACTCGCAATGCCTTGTTCAGACAGCGCATTTTTGATCAGGCGACCTTCACTGCCGGTTCGAACCAAGACAGCAATATCACCCGCATTCACGGCATGTTGTTTTTTGCCGTTATCAAAATAGGCTTGCTGGTTTTGAGAAGCGGTCAGAATGGTTTGAATTTGACTCGCCGTCGCCTCTGCCATTGCCTTGTGATATTCGCCCTTTGGTAACGGCTTGTCTTCAGCCTCTTGCAGCCAAAAGGTGAGTGCGTGCTGAGTTTCTCCGTTCATTACCCATTGGCGTTTGTCGGCCGATGGACTGGCAGCAACGGGCAAGAATGGAATGTCTTGATCGTAGATAAACGGGCTATCCGAGTTCATAAAAACTTGGTTTACTGCGCTGACCATATCGGCACTTGAACGCCAGTTAGTGCCTAAGGTGTAGTGAGCACTAACTTGGTTTCTCGCCTTGATATAGGTAAAGATATCTGCGCCACGAAAGCCATAAATAGCCTGCTTTGGGTCACCGATCATAAACAAGCCGCACTGCGGATTATCAAGATAGATTCGGCTAAAAATACTGTATTGCAGTGGGTCGGTATCCTGAAATTCATCGATCATCGCCACCGGGTAGAGCGTGCGAATCCTTTCCACCAGCAGTGACTGCTCATCGACATCGATCGACGCAGATAACTGGGTCAGTAGGTCATCAAACGACAACCACTGCTTTTGCTGTTTCGCCTTGGCGAGCATAGTTCGACAATGAGTAATCGCATGCGCCAATAACGGAGCTTTCAAATCAGCTGGGTGATTTAAGAAATCCTCAATCGCTCCGAAAACTGCATGCTGAGGTGCAGTGCCTTTCGGTGTTTTTTCAATGAGAGTGGCTTGCGAGAACTTCTCTAACTTATCTGGATATTGATAATCATGAGTGTCGCTCTGCGCCCATGCTGTCACTGCTTCTAACCATGTCGGCAGAGACTTCTTGGTGTAGCTACGTTTGTTCACATCCGAAGCAGAGATCAAAGCCAAAAAGTCCGCTTCGGATTCACACCACAGCGCTTTAAGTTGCTTCACTTTATCTAGGTTTTGGTTGTGCAGAGTTTGCAAGTCGCCCGACATCGCATCTACCGTCAATTTCAGCGGAGATCCTGTCAGATAACGATTTACGTCTGCTAATAATGCAGCCGGTGAACCCCAGATATTACGAACCTCACCAGCCAGTTGAATGGGCAGCGGGTAAAACTGTTTACGCCAATAGTCAGCAACTACTTGTGCTTTTAGGTGGCTTTCATCGGTCACAAATTCGTTATCAAAGCGGCTTCCAGACTCAAAAGCATTTTGAGTCAACATTCGCTGACAGAAACCGTGAATGGTGTATACCGCAGCCTCATCCATTTGTCTTTCAGCGTTAAGCAGAGTTTTAGCCGCGCCAGCATGATCATCGATGGCTTGTAACAAAGGCGCAATCACTGGGTCGTCACTTTGCCCACGTGCAAACGCAATGCGTGCATCATGAATACGAGCACGAATACGATCTCGCAGCTCAGCCGTAGCTGCTTCAGTAAAGGTCACCACCAGAATTTGGTCTACGGTTAGCGGCTCATGGTGTCGAGTGGCTTCAGTCAGATCACCTTGTGGAGCGGCCGTGCCATGCCCGAGCAGTAGGCGTAAGTACAAGCCAGCGATGGTAAATGTTTTACCTGTACCCGCTGATGCTTCAATTAAACGCGCGCCATGAAGTGGAAACGTCATGGTATCGAGTGTCTGTGGAGCGATTACCTGAACACTGCTTGTGGTCGTCATGCCTTACTGCCTTCTGATAAATGTGTTGTTACAAATGTGACCTAGCGTGGAAAACGTCATTCAATTTACGTCCTACGCTAATTTGTTAATAGTTAGTGCGATCTCTCTCACGGATCAATTCGGATCGCCTCGCTACTATGCGCCCACGAGTTCAGGAGCGCGTACGAGTTTTGTACTTTACGGCGTTACTTTGAACCACAGAATAATGGTCCCTCTGACCTGTGGCCGTACAGCGAACGCCCTACACTAATAATGATTTACTGGCGGCCACTTTATTTCCTGTACCTTGCTTCTATTCACCTTGATTCCCTTCATCTTGAAAGCAAGCGTACCAAACGCTTACCAGCGACTCTCTTTCATCATTCAATAATTCAGCGCAAACGCTACTGATCTTGTCGATCACTGCCACTTACTCCTGATCTTCCAGATCAGCCGCCGCCAACCTTGCCGCCTGTAACACAAGCGTTGAATACATACGCGACTCAGCAGCCAGCTCATCGTCCCATTTAGGCCAAATACGCGAGATGTAGGTATCTCGCCCCTCGCCAGTGAAAGCGAAGCTGTCATTAAAAGTATCGGCCATTTTCTTGAGTGACTTTTCTTCATCATCGACCCACTTACCACGGCTAAAGCCCGCTTCAACACCAGCTAATGCCGTTTTCGGGAAGTATGGCAATGGTGCAGTCATACCTTGATAAAACAGTCGTACTAACTCAGCTAATATACTCTTCGCTTGCTGCGCATCGCCGATAGGTTGTAGCGTTTGGTGAACCACGCCCTCTTTTCTGTCATAGCCAATAATATGGGTCGTTTTTCCGTGTCCCATAACAGCGCAGGATAGATGAGCAATCCACGCAGCCAAGTAATCTTGAGAGCGTATTTTGCCGCTACGGAAACGCACTAGACCTGATTGATAGTTTTGAGTTAACCACCCCATCAAGCGAACAGGCTTACCTTCGCCTAACACGTCAAACTCGATATTCACTTCGAGATCTTGCTGCGGTGATCCGCTCACAAATCTAATCTCTTTGGCTAAGTCTTCCGCTTGAACACGGTTGGTTTCAAATTCGATGTCACCGAAGGCGCCGACCGGTAATCGACCTTGGGCTTTTTGCTCAGAGACAAACAGTCGCACCGCTTCGTCTGCGCCTTCTGGGTGGTCCAGCAACACTTGCAGCAGCGCATCTTTAAGCTGGAAGCTTTCTAAGCCATTAAGCACGAACGGCTCGTCGTCTTCCATTACCGGAAGCGGTGGCTCAAACACGACTTTTAGACGGCGATTAAAGAAGTATTGCACCGGCAAACGCCAGAAACGCTGTAGCTCAACCAAATCGAGTTCTAACGGATAGCTCGCACCAAGCAAATAGTCATCCAAAGCGCGATTGAATTCACCACTGCGCTCACCAGAACGATTTGCCGCAGGAAGCCATTCTTTGGCGTAGCTCAATACATGACCTGCATCACCTTGCGTAAAGGCTGCTGGGCTAAATGGTGTCATGGTGTGTTCAAAGCTGATTGCTTGAGTCAGTTTGATACCAGAATCATCACTTGGTAACGCTTGATCTGCACTTAGGCAGTAGTTCTGGTGGCAGTACTCAATCAACTCAGAAACCAATACCGACGGTACTCGCTCAGTATTATCTTGAATCGAACGGCCGACATAGCTGATGTATAAACACTCTTGTGCTGACAGCATTGCTTCTAGGAATAGATAACGGTCATCATCACGACGAGAACGATCACCAGGTCGAGTGCGCCCGTTCATCAGGTCAAAACCTTCTGGCGGCATTGAGCGAGGGTAAACCCCATCATTCATGCCTAACAAACAGACGGTTTTGAACGGAATAGAACGCATCGGCATCAAGGTACAAAAGTTAACTTGTCCCGCTAAGAAACGCTGACTGATACGGGCGCCCGACAGTTTATTATTTAAGTACTGATAGATGATACTCGGCGACAACTCTTGCTCATACAAGGCATCATCAAGCTGTTCATTCAGTTGTGAAAGTGCATCACGAATCGACTTAAGCACCACCTCACCTTCCAGCTCAACCGCAAAAAAATCATCAATCATTTGCAGCAAGGTTTCACGCCACATATCGATTGATTGGGTTTCAGTTAGTCGTTGGCGGTAATGAGCGATACGGTCAATAAAGTGCGCTAACTTACCCGCAAGTTCGGCGTTAATACCCTGAACTTCGTTATAAGCCGCAATCGGAGAATGTTCAGTTTCAAACAAGCCCGCAGAGTCTGACATCGCATAGCCCAGTAACATACGCTGAATACCAAATAGCCAGGTATTTTGCTCGGTGGCAGGCAAATCAAACTCTGTTGCCGTAGAAGAATCGACGCCCCAGCGGATACCCGCTTCTTCAACCCACTGCTTAGCTTGTTCGAATTGAAACTCGTCAATACCAAAGCGTGCCATCATCGCAGGAATTTCTAACAGCTCTAGCAACTCAGAGGCTAAACAGCGCGTGTTCGGTAGCGCGACCAATTGCATGAAAGCGGTCAGAATTGGGCTTTCTTGGTCTGCAGTTCTATCAGAGATCGAGTAAGGGATATAACGCTCACCCGGAGCATTACCAAATACCGCCTGAATCGCTGGGCTATAAGCATTAATGTCAGACACCATCACGATGATATCGCGTGGTTTCAGGGTCGGGTCGGCATCAAACATCGCCAATAGCTGGTCATGAAGAACTTCCACCTCACGCATTGGGCTGTGACACGCATGTACGGTCAGAGAGCGATCGCCAAGCTCAACCACCTGTTTATGATTGCTGGAATCTAAGATGTGATCAACTTGATGTTCTTCTAGCTGGAGAATATCGGCTTGCAATTGATGGAGCAGGCTGTCTCTCTCTACATCAATAAAGAACTCGTGCTCTTCACTGTCTGATTGAGATAGCAAAAACAGGTTATCTCTGCCCAATTTACCCATAGACGCCAACAAGCTATTACCGACAGCTTGGCTAGTATGCAGTTCATCTTCAACGTTGGCTTCAATGCCATCTTTCAAAGGTGATACTTCACCTTCTAGCTGAGGTAAACCATCAACCAACGCAAACTGCTTACGACGCTGCGCTTCAACTCTTGCCAAGTATTTACGATCGCGAATATCGCCCCAATAATGTTGGCAAGGGTTGGTAAACATCAAATGAACATCAATCTGCTCACCAAGTGCTTTCAACGCGTCCATATAACGAGGAGGCAGCGAAGAGATACCAAACACAAACAGACGCTTAGGTAAGTGTTGTAGCTGACCTTGTTGATTGGCTAACGCTTCAATAAAGTCGTGATACAAGTTACCACGGTGATACTTCGATTGGCCTTGAGACAGGGTTTGCTCATAGAGTGTCTTCCACAAAATTGGCTGCCAAGGATGTTCTTGTTGCCCCCCATCATCAATTAACTCGGCAACGGGCTCTCCCGCTTCCCACATCGCCATCCACTCCGGTCGATACACCAAGTAACCATCGAAGATGTCGGCAATTTTCTCTGCCAATTGGTACAACTTCGAATCATCTTCGTCGTTTTCAAGGTAGCGTTGTAGAGGTAAAAAATCAGGGTGGTCAAGCTTAGCGGGTAACAAACTCATCAGCTTCCATGTCATCGCTTCCTTGTTAAAAGCACTGCGTTTAGGTACATCAGGAAGCACTTGGGTAAACATACCCCAAATGAAGGTTGCTGGAAGAGGAAAGTCTATATTTGCTGCTACACCAAACTCTTTGGCGAGTTCCATCTTAAGCCATTGAGACATACCTGGGCTCTGAACCAAGATCTGCTCTTTTTCGAAAGGGTTGGCTAAAGGATCACTTTTGATTAAATGAACGAGAAGGATTTTTAAAGTATCGACTTTATTGGAATGGTAAACAGTAAACAAAGTGCACTCACGCTAATCTTGCCACAATATAAAGCCAGATTAGCATAAGTGCCGAGTTTGGATTAGGAATATAAGCTTATGAAATACTGAAAACTTAAGCTCCGTTTATCTTTTGAACTATTGCTTCTTACAATCTACTGCCTACCGCGCTTAGAACACGGTGAGGTTTGTAATTCATGTAATAACGAACCGCCACATAACCCACTACAAACGTTGCCACAATCAATTCTAGATACGCTAGGCCAAACACTTGATTGATGTAATGCGCTTCAATACCTTGTGCTTGCATCCACGCAGCCAGTTTGAACAAGGCTGTTGCACCAATCACGATTGGGAAGGTAAACGCTGCATAACCAGGGCTAAATGGAAGACGAAGTAGTTTGAAAAACGCCATATAGATAATGAACGTCATCAACACTGCAATACCAAATAGTAAACCAATGATCACAGGTGAAGGGTTAGCAGTAACGGTTAAGTAACCCGCCAAAGATAGGCTTGCCGGTGCTGCCATAATCGCAATCGTTGGTTTTGCAGCATCTGGCACTTCGTGAGAGAAGATCAAACGGTAAACCATGATTGGTAGCATTACTGCGTAAACCAATAAGCCGAATACCAAAGTCGCGTTAGCTACTGGCTCTAAAACTGGATTACCTGAGAAAGAGACGTCAGCGACGATAATACCGATCGGTGGCACAAACCAGCTTGGCACCATGTGGTGAATCTCAAAGTTTTTAGCTCTGTGGTACAAAAAGCTCGTTAGAAACACAACATGCAAAGCCACAGAAGCCAACCACATAGCTTCTTGTAAGAATTGAGAGATTGGCGCCAAAGACGCTGACACCACCATGCACCCCATTGCAAATGTTGGTACCACACTGCCGACAACAGGGTGAGCAAGATCTTCACGCAATAGGTGACCATGAATCAAAAATTTCACAGCTAAAACAAGAAGTAATACCGCCGCAATGCCAGCACTGATCCACTGCACCAAACCCGGTGTATGTAAGATACCTTGTGCGACTAGAACACCATCCCAACACCAGCCTAAGCTTGCAATTGCGAGTGCTAACCCTGCCATGGGTGTTGGAGCTCCTGTTAATCTATATTTAATACGTTGAATCATGTCAGCCTCTCTTAAACCTAATTCACTAAACTTGTGAACTCATCAGCTTGTTGAAGCCATAATACGCTTGCGCTTCGTTAAACAATATCCAATTATATATAACAAGTGTTCATCAATACTGAACAGAATCCATTTTCACCAGCAGAGTAAAACTAGGAATCTGATGGCTAATATTTCAATAAAACAGCTCAAAGTGTTCGTCACTATTACTCAGCACTCGACATTGACTGCTGCCTCTGAGGCTCTGTTTCTGTCTAAAGCTGCGGTCAGCATGGCACTAGGCGAAATGGAGAAACAACTCGGCCACTCTCTATTTGACCGGGTCAACAACCGATTAATTCTCAACCAAGAGGGACATAAGTTACTTCCATTGGCGGATGAAATATTACATCGTGCTGCTGGTATTGATGTTTTGTTCCGTGATGATCAGCCTTTAAGTGGCAATCTAAAGGTCGGCGCGAGTGACACGATTGGTAATCAGGTCGCACCGTTTATTTTGTCATGCTTTCGCGAACGAACTCAACATCAGGATCAAAGCTTGTTCATTTCAAACAGTGCACTGATCTGCCAAAAGTTGGTGGATTATGAACTGGATATCGCGCTAATTGAAGGAAAAACATTACACCCTGAACTCATTTCGAGTCAGTTTAGCAGCGATGAAATGTGCATTATTGTTAGTAATCAACATCCTCTCGTTGCCAAAGAAAAAGTGATTTTAAGCGATTTAGAAGACAGCCATTGGATTTTACGTGAATCAGGCTCAGGGACTCGCGAGTTTTTCCTTCGTGCCGTCGCACCGCGCATCGAACATTGGTATGAATCTTTTGAACTCAACACCACAGAAGCAATCATCAACTCTGTTTCTGCCGGTCTTGGCTTTGCCTGTTTGTCTCGTTTAGCTGCTCAGCGAGCGATCGATTCAGGCCGAGTAAAAGCGCTTAATGTGCCACTTGATATGAAACGCCGATTCTGGATGCTGGTCCATAAAGACAAATATCAAAGCCCACTGCTGAAATCTTTCATGAGTTATTGTGAAGACTGGGCGGCACATCAAGATTGAGGCCGCATAGTACGGGCTCCAACTGGACTTTTAACATCAGAAACTGTATAAAAAGCCAGTAAAATTTATCAAACTTAGAGGATTAACCATGGCTGTTATCGTCAAGTACGTGGTGGAACGCAACGGAGAAGAGAAAATGACTTTTACCTCTAAAGCCGAAGCTGACGCATACGACAAAATGCTGGATATGGCTGATGAGCTTTTTGAACTGTTAGGCAAAAGCGATTTAGTTGAAGATGAAGGCAAGCAAGAAGAACTTGCAATGTACCTAGCGAAGAACAAAGAAGAAGTTCTTTACGCATTAGGTGCTAAGCGTAAGCCAGCTCCGAAAAAAGCTAAGAAGCTTGAAGCTGTTGAAGACGCAGAAGAAGATGCAGCTTAACTAGCTGATACCTTTCTAAAAAACGTCAATGACGCCTCTAATCAGAGTTCGTTATTGGCGTTTTTTTATACTTATCGAAATATAATGAAGCTTGTTTATAGTCGAAATCGCTCTAAACATTCGCTTGCATGAAAGTGTGAGGAAGATCTAATCTATAGCCATCAGGTGATGGGGTTCCACCTAAGCTTTTGCTTCAACCGCCCGTTCTTTCCGAACAGTGCTAATGACTCCTACAGAATCGAAAACAGGTAATACTGTTGGACGTATCGCTATTCCTCCATTTTGAAATGGACTTAGTCTATTAAGACCAAGTTCCATGACACCTTTGGATTATCGATACTCAAGATCTGTAGTGAATTAGCCGCACCTCTTCCAACACGTCCTGTTTTCTCAACGCCCTAGGCCTTAAATGGCTCTATAAGTGAGAAAACATTATGCACTACTCTTCAGAAATTCAATCAATGTGCCCTATTCAAAGGGGTGATCTTCACAATTCAGCTCCAATTCCAGTTGAAGGCGCAATGGTTAGCCCAAAAGATGTCATCGCTATTTCTGGCTTAAGCCACGGTGTTGGCACTTGTGCACCACAACAAGGTGCTGCAAAACTGACTCTTAACGTAAAAAACGGCATCATCGAAGAAGCATTAATCGAAACGATTGGTTGTTCAGGTATGACTCAATCTGCCGCGATGGCTGCGGAAATCCTCACCGGAAAAACCATTCTAGAAGCGCTGAATACTGACTTGGTATGTGACGCGATTAACGTCGCGATGCGCGAAATCTTCCTGCAGTTTGTTTACGGTCGAACTCAGTCTGCTTTCTCTGAAGGTGGCCTAGAAATCGGCGCAGCATTGGAAGACTTAGGTCAAACACAGCGTAGCCAAGTTGGCACCAGCTACTCAACCGCAGCAAAAGGCGTTCGTTACCTAGAGCTTGCAGAAGGTTACGTAACCAAGCTTGCACTTGATGATCACAGCGAAGTGATTGGCTACGAATATCTCAACCTCGGCAAAATGATGAAGGCGATTAATCAAGGCGTGTCAGCCAATGAAGCAGCAGACCTTGCTATGGGAACCTACGGTCGCTTCGATGAAGCTGTAACCACCATTAATCCACGCCAACAATAATTTTTGCCAATTTAGAGGAAAGATATGATGAACACTCAATTTAATGAATCAGTAACTCGCGTATTGGCAGAAATGAACTTCGACTCTTTAGAGCAAGCGAACCAATACTGTAAATCACACAATGTCGACCCAAAAGCCATGGTGATGGACACCCAACCTATTGCTTTTGAAAGCGCTGCCGATGCTTATATCCTTGGTTCAGCACTAGCAATATTTCGCGAAGCCACCAGCGCAGAACAAGCAGCGAATATCATTGGTGAAGGGCTCCAAGCATTTACCAAACCCGGCAGTGTTGCTGAACAACGCCAAGTCGGTATCGGCCACGGCGCATTGGCTGCGCGTCTTCTCAATGAAGAAAGCCACTGTTTTGCTTTCCTTGCGGGCCATGAATCTTTTGCTGCTGCAGAAGGTGCGATTAAAATCGCACTGAACGTGAACAAATCACGCAAAACACCATTGAAAGTTATCTTGAACGGTCTAGGTAAAGATGCGGCTTACTTAATCTCTCGCATCAATGGTTTTACCTATGTTCGCACTCAATACGATTACCAAACGGGTGAACTTGTTGAAACAGAACGTCGCCGTTTCTCACAAGGCCCTCGCGGAGAGATCTTGTGTTACGGCGCTGATGATGTACGTGAAGGCGTAGCAATCATGCACAGAGAAGAAGTGGATGTAAGTATTACGGGTAACTCAACTAACCCAACGCGCTTCCAACACCCTGTTGCAGGTATCTACAAAGCAGAACGTACTCGCCAAGGTTTACCTTACTTCTCAGTTGCTTCAGGCGGCGGTACAGGTAGAACATTGCACCCAGATAACGTGGCAGCTGGCCCAGCGTCTTACGGCATGACAGATACCATGGGCAGAATGCACGCTGACGCTCAGTTTACAGGTAGCTCTTCTGTTCCGGCTCACGTGGCAATGATGGGCTTCATCGGTATGGGTAACAACCCAATGGTCGGTGCGACAGTTGCATTGGCTGTGGCGGTGAGCGAATCTTTGAACGCATAACGACAAAATTGAGCGCCGCAATCTATCCATTGCTTGATTCCGTTAATTGAGAATCAAGCAATAACGGACGACCAAAACTCTACACCTATCACTAAAACCAAACAGCCAGCCTTATGCTGGCTGTTTTTTATTCACACTTGCTCTACTATCTATTTCTAATAATTATTTGTATCTAAGATTAAATACACAAACCATTGGTATTTAACTGCATCTTTTCAAAGGAATAATATGAAAGAGCTCATCATTCATACCATTACCGTGTTCATGGGCTTTTTTGCCATCATGAACCCTATCGCCAACACACCGATCTTTCTTTGATTAACAGGTGATAATGATAGGGAAACGGTCAAGTCTATCGCTTTCCGCTCAGTGTTCATCGCCTTCATCATCGTCAGCACCTTTGCTGTCTCGGGTAAACTCATCTTCGACCTCTTTGGTATCACGCTTTACGCGCTTCGTATCACCGGCGGGATCCTCGTGTTCTTGATTGGCTTTCATATGCTGCAAGGTGACTCAACACACTCTAAAGCAAAAGAGAAGGTCAACTCAGACGCTCAACAAGATGCGGCGCTCAGTATCGCCGTCTCGCCACTGGCAATGCCAATATTAGCCGGACCGGGCACCATTGCCACCGCGATGAACTTTGCCAGCACCGAAGGCATCTACGAAACCATCATCACCATCGTCGCCTTTGGCCTACTATGCGCCTTAACCTACGTATTGTTTGTATTTGGCGAGCGCTTCGTTAAAGCCGTTGGACCAAGCGCACTGAACGTGATTACTCGAATGATGGGGTTGATACTCGCGGTAATCGGTATGCAGATGTTGATTGAAGGGATTGAGCAAGCTTATAAGGCACTGTTTATCTAAAGAGGGGATTCACAGGAGAATGTTGATTAACGCACCAATCAATTTGTGTTGATCTGCAGTGTTTTCTCATTGCAGAAAACTATCTCTCAAAAGACAAGCAATATCATTTTACAGACTTTATCCCGATACGCCCTTTCATAACGAGGGCGCTCTCTTTATGATGAACGCAATTAAATTAACTTTGCTAACGGCAGCGCTTGTTATTCGAGCCGTTGTTTTGGAATAGCAAAATCAAGACTCAACACATGGAGATTCAACATGGCTTATTTTTCACTAGCCTTCGGTACGGCAACCAAAAATCGCGACAATAAAATCATTGAAGCGTTCTTCCCTAACCCGCTTCTAAACCCAAGCGACGCTCTTGTAGCAGCTGTAGCTGAAGTGTCAGGTTACGCTGAAGGCAACCAAGCTATCGAAATCTCTGCTGCACAAAGCGCAGAACTGGCGAAAGCATTCGCAGCAAACGATGATGCAGCTAACGCATCTTTCGCAGAAAAAGCGGCAGCGTCTGAACAGCCACTTGTTCTTGTTGTTCTTGCTACTGACGAGAAGCCAGCATCAGTTGCTGAAGGCTTCCTAAAGCTACAACTTATCTCTAACCGCCTAGTACAACCACACGGTACGGTACTGGACGGCATCTTCGGTCTACTGCACAACATCGCATGGACAAACGAAGGCCCTATCGACCTACCTGAGCTGGCTGAGCGTCAAATCGAAGCTCGCCTTGCAGGTCGTGCTCTGTCTGTAGATTGCGTAGACAAGTTCCCTAAAATGGTGGACTACGTAGTACCAACAGGTATTCGTATTGCTGACACTTCTCGTGTTCGTCTTGGCGCACACGTAGGCGAAGGCACAACAGTAATGCACGAAGGTTTCATCAACTTCAATGCTGGTACAACTGGCGTGAGCATGGTTGAAGGTCGTATCTCTGCGGGTGTTGTTGTAGGTAACGGTTCAGACATCGGCGGCGGCGCTTCTATCATGGGTACTCTGTCTGGTGGCGGTACGATGGTTATCTCTATCGGCGAAAACTGCCTACTAGGCGCAAACGCGGGTCTTGGCTTCCCTATGGGTGACCGTTGTACAGTTGAGTCTGGTCTTTACGTGACTGCGGGTACTAAGGTTCGCATGCTAGATAAAGAAGGCAATGAAGTAGAAATCATTAAAGCTCGCGATCTTGCTGGCGTGTCTGATCTTCTGTTCCGTCGCAACTCAATTACTGGCCAAATTGAATGTCTTGCGAACAAGTCTGCTGTTGAACTGAACTGTGAGCTACACAGCAACAACTAATCTATGCTCTAGATGCTAGAAAATACGAAGCCGCTGGGGTTCAATCCAGCGGCTTTTTTGTATGTTCTGGGAATCATTATTGCCCCTTTGTTGGATAGACCTTTTAATCATTCACCCCCTGTTCATGGGATTTTGCCCTACTAAAAGTTATCCATTCTTCTAATGCTGTTCGTCGTGAATTCCCATGTTGTATCACGGGGGTAAATTCGACCTATCTATCAGCACTTACAGACCCCTATTTTAGTTGCAAGCTTGCGCGCTAGTTTTTTCTTGAGCTATAAAATAATCTTATATTTTCGTTTTAGTCATCTCACTTATAACGATAAGCCATTGTTAGTAGTGTGGAATTCTGAGTAAAATCGCATTAACAAAAAACTAGATAGAAACCTTCTTTTTAGTACCTGTTATGAAACTTCGAGGGTGGCATGGATTTTAAAGAGGAATTTTCAACAATATTGGTAGCTGTCATGGGGAGTACTGCATTAATTGGCTTTCTTGCTAAGTTATTTGCAAACTCTCTGGCTTCTGCCGCCATCAAAAGATTTGAGTTGATAAATGCTAAGGCGCTTGAGAAGCAAAAATTAGAACACGAAAAGCAACTCGAAGATATTAAGTCACAACTAACCAAGCTCCAAAAAGAGCACGAAGTTGTATTTGCTAATCTTTATGTGAAGCGTGAGAAAGCTGTTATAACGTTGTACAAACAGATGAATGAACTTGCGCTTTTAGCTGATAATAAGCTCCGGGATTCAAGCATAGAAATTGATGACAAATGTAGGGCGCTGATTGAGCACTTTGAATTGAGTCGCCTTTATTTTCCTAGGGATATAGCTAGTGAAATTAACAACGTAATCAATACTGTTTACCACCTGACTAGCTACGAGAATCAAACTCAATATGAACAGCTGGTTTTTCAGTTGAAAATCCAAGTTTTTGACCAAATGGAATCAACATTTAGAAAGCTTCTAAAAATCGAAGATTACAGATAGACCTTTCCATACAAACGATTAATACATAACTTTAAATAATCACGGCACTTGTGCCCTGCCTGATTAGATCACAAGGAGGTATAATGAAATTTAAATATCCGAATAATTGGGGATACTTTGATGGTTATGTTCAAGTCCATCAACAAGCTCCGAATGGATTTAAAAATGACATTTCGTTGATTAACCGATTTGCCGCAAGATATCGTGTCGCGGCATCTTTTAACGGCTTAAACCTAGACAATTTTTCCGAATCAACAGAAGCTGGTTACTCTGGATTGTGTCGAGTTTTTTTAGCTTGGTCTGCATACGAAGTTTTTTTGAAAATAATTGAGCTAAAAGCGTCTAAAACTGAAAGTTTACTGAGTCGTTATGATTCGGGGTCTGTAGCTCGTCAAATTCGGGCAATGGATACAGGAGACAAGTTCTATAATTTTATTTACGAAAGAGTGAATAAAGCCCATCAAACTGAATTAGCTAAGTATTTCCAAGTAGACGAATGTAATCCTCAGTATTTAGCTTCGGCAGTTAGACATATTTTTGCTCATGGTACTCTTAGCGCTAACGCGAACGAGGTTTCTCCAAAAACTGTCGAACTAATTTGCGATCTTCTCGCCGATTTCCTTTTAAAAGTAATGGATCATGAGTTTTCAAACATAATAGAGAAACATAAGGCGTTTGAAGGAATTGGATATTAACAATGTGATCTGTTCCAGTCAGACTGGACACTGAACTTAAGTGAATTTTCCATACTTGAAGTTATTCGTGTTTTGCTAATTTAAGTAAAAGCTCTAAGTAACTTCTGTCCAAAAGCTTCTCAGGTAGATTTTTTATCCGTGGCACTTCCTAGCTCGAAAATGCCCCAAACTCAGCTAGACCAAATACTCTACATGATCTGTGTCGTTCATTTTACTCTACAAAAAGTTATCCAATATAATGCAACTCAAAACGATTTGGCCTTCATTATGATTATTTGACCTGTCAGGTTGCCTATTTAATTGGTTAAATCATAAGATCCTCTTGCTGAGGATA
>NZ_JBFRVD010000068.1:0-42912 GCF_041474985.1 Vibrio sp. 10N.222.49.C9
AAATACGTGGATTCCATATATGTTTTGGGGCAAAAATGAGTTATGTCACTACTCATTTTTGCCTTTTTCATTAGCATTAAAACTCAATCTATCGACCGTATTGCTCAATAATAAAGTGCTCAAAATCATCACACATTTGGTCATTCGACTTTGCATTATTCGCTAATTCAGTTGCTCCATCAACGATCGATACCTTCGCATTCAAATCCGCGACTGGTGCACGTTCTCTTGTCGACAGCTGTTTGATTTTTTGCTCCTCAATCGCCCAAGCCTCCTCTGGCGATAAGTTACACTCGTCAGCGAGATATTTGGCATTAAAACCTTCCCCAGTCAGGCTTTCGATTGTACCGTTATGGTTCACGCTATTGCCTTTATGCCAATAGTGTTTCGCCAACAAAGGCCCGATCTCTGGGTTATCTGTTAAGTAACCAAACTTGTCGGTGAAATAAGCTCGTGTTTGATACACCGCCATATGAGCCAATAGATAACCTTGGTATGAGCAAGATGCTTCATCAGACAATAAGTGAGGGATCGCCATCAGTGGACGAGGGCTGCAAGACAATCCAAGAATTGCCTTTTCACTGCTACGAGCAAGTGTCGTGATTTTTTCAGGCGTGAGGTCTTCATCAGCTAATTCGTACAGGGCTCGCTCGAAATATGGAACCACAAGAATGCTGCGTTCTTGGTAAGCTCGGAAGGGCTGTTTATTGTCGATGATGGCTTTAATTAGATCATCTGGCACAGGTTGCCCGTCCGCATTTAGAGCGTACTGTTTTAGCCAGTCAGCGTCATTTAACAAGCTGTCGCAGAACATGGATTGTGTTTCAGCATAAGCCATCGAAGTCGGCGCAAACTCTTGAGAGAAACAAGGGGCGTTCATTTTTACATTAGCAAAATGCGCCGCGTGACCACCTTCGTGAAATAGTGTGTTAATCCCATCATAGCCACTGCCTATTTGATCGGGCTTAGCGTTGCTAGTGAAATTAACTTGGGCCGCAACCCAAGCATCTTGGTCATAGAAAGAAGGGATAGGGCCATGGCAGAAGCCATTAGGGTACTTACCTTTACGATCAAGCAGATCCAATTTTAATGTCGCTTGAGAGTATTCGATGTTGAGGCGACCAAAAGATTCAATCCAGCGTCGAAGTGACTTTGAGAACGGAACATAAGGATCAAGATCATTCATAACGTCACCTGCAAAAGAGTAGGTAAAGTTATGGGCTTGAAGTGCATTCTCGCCTTTCTGCTCTGCCAAATTGGCTAGGCTTTGCTGATGGCTATCACGCGTGCGTGCTTCGAAGTCATCCAGAATCGTAAACAGTTGTTCTGTCGTCATCTGTTCGGTTTTTACCACCGAGTAATCAAAGAAGGTTTTAAACCCCAGTGATTGAGCAAATTGGTTACGTTTTTTGATCAGCTCAATAAAGCCGTTAGCCAGCAGCCATTGCTCTAAATCTAATAATGCTTGATGTGCAGAAAGCCTAACTTGTTCATTACCATTACTTCTAACGGCTGAACCTAAAACAGGCAGTGACCCTTCCGTTTCATCGCCTGTTTCATTTACGTAAGTCATCGCATGATTCTGCTTTTTCTCAAACAGTTCAGCCTCAAACTTTATGAGATCGGCTTTGAGCTTCTGAGACTGCTCAGACTCAATAGCGTGAGATCTAAAGGTCGCTAACCAACCATTCAAGCCTGTTAGTGTACTCTCTTTTTCGAGAGGATCTTGAATTTTATCGATAGCAGCAAGTTGCGTTTCGATAGCAGTAATCTGTTCGGCAGCGCTTAGAAATTCCGTCCACTGAGTCTGTGCGAGTGTCGAACCATCGTGGTCGTCACTGATACCCATATATGTATCCCAAAAGAAGTCTTCTTTCGCTTTATGAGTCGCAAGATACTTTTGATTCAATTGGTTGAGATAGTTCGTTGCAGTCATGACATTCCTTGAAATTTAACCAGTAATTTCAACATTATGACACATTCATTGAATGTATTTTGTGACGTTAAGTATAACGGCATAGAAGTTACCTTTTCATCAAGGCGTGTTGAACCAATACGGCTTCATCAGTTTACCGCCAGAAGCTATTCAACGTAACAAAGTGAGATTGTCGCTTGAAGAGCCTGCGATTGAAGGTGGCTATAAGTAATTAGTACGGCGTGTTGCAACTGTTGTGGGAGAGTGATATTCTCTCTTTCGTAATGGTTCTCAACGTGACGGATTACGTTATTCGGTGATGAATTTATCTAGCGGGCATGTATGCCCAGGGCAAGATCATGAAAAACCCATATGGAATAAGGGGTAGCGTGAAGTGATGTTTCCACTAATTTGTACACTGAAGTCACAACAAATTCAATACATTCAAGATCGATTTGATGATCAGATTTAGGTGTGATCATATACTGTTTTTTAACAGCAGATATTTAGCCATAATGAATGGATTAAGCCTTTTGGACCATATTTCAGTTATTCGAGACCCTCGCCAAGCTTGGAAAATAGAGCACACGCTAACCGACATTATCTTCTTAACAATTGCAGCAGTGATTGCTGGTGCTGAAGGTTGGGAGGATATTGAAGATTTTGGTGAAGATAACTTGGAATGGCTTAGGCAGTATGGTGATTTCAAACAAGGCATACCAGTACACGATACCATTGCCCGAGTTATCAATCTTATTTCCGCCAAGCAACTGCAACGATGCTTTACTGCGTGGATGAAAGACTGTCATGAGACGACAGAGGGTGAAGTGATTGCTATCGACGGCAAAACTCTCAGAGGCACATACAACAAAGACAAGCGTTGTGGTGCAATCCATATGGTTAGTGCCTTTAGTGCAGCAAACCAAGTTGTACTAGGACAAGTGAAGACTGCGGATAAAAGCAATGAAATAAAAGCGATCCCTGAACTGCTTGAAATGCTTTCCTTGCGAGGTTGTTTAGTGACTATTGATGCTATGGGATGCCAGAAGGATATAGCTGAAAAGATAGTCGCTCAAGATGCAGATTATCTCTTAGCGGTAAAAGGTAATCAAAAACGATTGGAGCAAGCGATTAGCCAAGTGTTTAATTCTAGTATGATTAATAGTTTTGAAGGTGATAAATACGTCACTCAAGAGAAAGGGCATGGTCGTACAGAAACGCGTTTGAGTATGGTTGTTCACAATACAGATTTCTTAGGCTAAAGCTTTACTAGAGAGCACGCGAGCACATTGGAGCATTGAAAATCAGATGCACTGGCGATTAGACGTTGGTTTTAAAGAAGATGAATGTCGGATACGTCGAGAGCAAGCCGGTGAGAATTTAGCAGTTATAAGACATATAGCTTTAAATCTGCTGACGGAAGAAATCAGCTTCAAAGCAGGGATCAAAAGAAAGCAGAAAAAAGCGAACCGCAATAACGCTTACCTTTCGCAAGTCCTTGCAGGGCAAGGGGCTTCGTAATCTTGCCCTGCATGTATGCCCGTTTTTTTTCGCCTAAAATTTGCGACTCGAGCAGTTGTTTGTCGTTTGGTCACGTATAATGGACACTTCATATAGCGCTAAATAAGCCCAGTCGATGAAAATCTTTCAAGTTCTAATCTTGCCTCTAATGCTGTCCCTCAATGCTATTTCATTTTCAGCGCAAGCAACCGAAAGCTGGTGGCTAAGAACAGTATTTAACAGCAGCCCAAGTCTGCCGAATTCTCAAAACTATATTAATGATATCGAGTTGATGGATTGTGGTGAGATCGAAGGTACTTTGTTGTGCAGTGACTTAACCCAATATTACGACCTGGATGTGTATGTTGAACTGGAGTTGGGGGACTCAAGTGTCGAAACGGTTCGCTTAAACCTGCCATATTCGGACCTAAGTTACACAAAGCTTCAGGCATACCTTCGCCAAGATGGCTTTGCTCTCAGTTCAATTCGTATTGGTGAAGATGAATTCGATGTTACAGCTCAACTCGAACAAGCTCGAAATGAAGGTGTTGGTTTCGATAAGGTGGATAAACAGCTGGTCGAATTTATCAACGCGCCTCACGGTTCAGCAGAGCAACTGAGTGTGTGGAATGTGCCTAGCTTATCTTCTTCTAGCTCTACTTCTCCTTGGATTCAGTTACAGAGTGATGGTGACAACTTAACGGTTGAACTTAATCGTTTTTAATTGCTCAAATTTATAGATAGTTTCGTTATTTATTAGGCTAAACAAGCCTTTCAGGAGAACGGCTCGCGGGCAGACAGCAAGTTATAATTCATTTAAGTGTTCGTTTTTCTGCGGCTCTCACATTTTTAATAAGCGTTTAGCTTTGCCATTTGTTATACGTTGAGCCTTCGGTAAAACGAGCTTAGGATACGTTCAGTATTGATAAAGGAGACAACCCATGGTTGCAAGAGTAACGATAGCGCCACAAGGCCCAGAACTTTCTGAGCTGGTGCAAGGATACTGGCGTACAGCAGAGTGGGGCATGACCCCGCAACAACGCCTGACTTTCCTGAAGCAACATATTGATCTTGGCATCACAACTGTTGATCACGCGGATATTTACGGTAACTACCAATGTGAAAAGTTGTTTGGTGAGGCGTTAGCGCTTGAACCAAGCCTTCGTGATGATATTCAAATCGTCACCAAGTGCGATATCAACCTATGTGGTGACCACACTCCAGATCGTAAGATCAATCACTATGACACCAGCGCGCAGCATATTTACCAATCAGTAAATAACTCATTAGAGCACTTAGGTGTTAACGATATCGATGTATTGTTGATTCACCGCCCTGACGTGTTAATGGATGCCGATGAAGTAGCAGAAGCGTTCGCAGAGCTACACAAAGTAGGTAAAGTTAAGCACTTCGGTGTTTCTAACTTTTCACCGCGTCAGTTCGAACTGCTTCAATCTCGACTCGGTAAGCCGTTAGTGACCAACCAAGTTGAAATCAACCCATTGAACTTCGAAGTGGCTCATGATGGCACGCTAGATCAACTGCAGATGAACCGCATTCGCCCGATGGCGTGGTCTTGTCTCGGTGGTGGTAGCATCTTCAGTGGTGATTCAGCGCAAGCGGTTCGCGTTCGTGATGAGCTAGAGGCGATTCGTCAAGAAGTCGGTGCAGACAGCATTGATCAAGTGATTTACGCTTGGGTTCGTCGTTTACCATCTAGTCCAATTGCAATTATTGGTTCTGGTAAGATTGAGCGTGTGAAGACGGCCGTTGATGCACTGAAAATCGAGCTGACGCGCGAACAGTGGTATCGCGTATGGGTGGCATCTAAAGGTCACGGTGTGCCATAGAAAGCAATTCGTATAGAAGTCAAAGCCAGCTAAGTAAGCTGGCTTTTTTGTGTTCGCCTAACATGTTTCTCCAAAACTGTGATTAAGGTGGAATAATTTTCAAAAACACTCATAATGCACTCTGTTTTTCACCAGTTGGATATTTCCATTGAGCACTTCAAAATTCTCTTCAATCGCCCTTAAACCAGAGCTTCTAAACACGTTAGATTCTCTTGGTTATACTGAAATGACGCCTATCCAAGCGTTAAGTCTTCCTACTATCCTAAATGGCAAGGACGTTATCGGTCAGGGTAAAACGGGTTCAGGTAAAACAGCTGCTTTCGGTTTAGGCGTGCTGCAGAACCTACGCGTTAAGCGTTTCCGTGTTCAGTCTTTAGTGTTATGTCCGACTCGTGAGCTTGCAGACCAAGTAGCAAAAGAGATTCGTACTCTTGCTCGTGGTATTCACAACATTAAAGTGCTGACACTATGTGGCGGTATGCCAATGGGCCCACAGATTGGTTCACTAGAGCATGGCGCACACATTCTTGTAGGCACACCTGGTCGTATTCTTGATCACCTAGAGAAAGGCCGCATTGACCTGTCTGAGCTGAACACACTTGTGTTAGATGAAGCGGATCGCATGCTAGAGATGGGTTTCCAAGACGCTTTGGATGCTGTGATTGAAGCGGCGCCAAAAGAACGCCAAACTCTGCTATTCAGTGCGACTTTCCCTAAACAGATCAAATCTGTTGCAGACCGCATTATGCGCAATCCAGAAATGGTGAAGGTTGAATCAACACACGATCACTCAAGCATCCAACAACACTTCTACAAGTTAGAAGGTTCTGAAGCTCGTGATGACGCTCTAGAGCTGCTGTTGTTGCATCACCAACCGGAGTCTGCGGTTGTGTTCTGTAACACTAAGAAAGAAGTGCAGAACGTAAACGATGAGCTAAGCCACCGCGGTTTCAGTGTTATCGAACTTCATGGTGACATGGAACAGCGTGAACGTGACCAAGCTTTGGTTCAGTTCTCAAACAAAACCATCTCGATTCTAGTGGCGACAGACGTTGCGGCTCGCGGTCTTGATGTTGATAACCTAGATGCTGTGTTCAACTTTGAATTGTCTCGCGACCCTGAAGTTCACGTACACCGTATTGGTCGTACTGGCCGTGCAGGAAGCAAAGGCGTAGCGATCAGCTTCTTTAGCGAAAAAGAGATGTACCGTGTTGCTCAAATTGATGAGTACATGGACATGCCAATCGAGCCATCTGAACTGCCAGCAAAACCAATTGCTAAGCCGTACTACTCAAACATGGTTACCATCCAAATTGATGGCGGTAAGAAAGCTAAGCTTCGTGCTGGTGATATTCTTGGCGCACTGACGGGCCAAGGCGGCATTGATGGTAAATCAGTAGGTAAGATCAATCTGTTTGCAATGCGTGCTTACGTAGCGGTAGAAAGATCTGTGGCTAAAAAAGCACTGAACAAAATCGAATCAGGTAAAATGAAGGGTCGTCAATTCCGCGCCCGAATCCTGAAGTAATTCGAGACTGAATCCCTTTGCTGCGATATGTCTAATTAACGACATTGCTAATTAATGGCATTGCAGTAAAGGGTGTTCCACAAAATGCCACTTAAGTTTCTTATCTTAGGTTTATCGACCTAGTCCTCTATACCAAAGCATTATTCATCGGGTCTTATCGAATAAAGATCGTTGATATGTTTTCCTTCGCTAAGATACCAAGTCATCGCTTCCTGTCGATTGTGAACGAATATCGTGATTGTGGTTATTGATCCATCGTCAAAATAACAAAGCTCATATTCTAAATCGCTTGTATGATCAGGAATAGCGGCCATAGCTTCCCTCCCAAATATCAATCATTTTAAATACGTCAACCCAACTCATTTATAGGGCTCGTATCACGTCAAATGAGTAATAAAATCAAGTTACATCACTGCCATTAATTATTTTTAGTTTAATCATTTGCCTAAATAGCTAGATTAGCAAGTTTGGGTCTCAATTTATCTCAAAGTTTTTACGACCACTGTTTATTAAGACTACTTTTATAAGAGCTAGAATTAGCGTTATAAAAACTGGGCTAACCTTAAAGGGATGAGTTAATCGGTTTGTGGCTTTGTTGAATGTCGTGAGAGGGTAGAATGAGAAAGTGCCGGTGGTTAGTTTTAGTGATCTGTTTTCTATTTACTGGGTGCGGGACCAAGTTCGCCTATAACAATATAGGTTGGTTTGTCGTTAGCTATATAGAAGATTTTGTTTCCCTCTCAAATAGCCAAGAATCAGAGCTTGAAGAGCGATTAGAGATATTACAGAAATGGCATAAAGAAACTCAGCTACCTCTGTACATCTCGCAATTAGAAGCGATTCAAAACGTAGATCGGTCGGATATGAATCCCGCTTTTATTGTGGGCCAAAGTGAAGAAACGAAAGAGCATATTCGCACAATCGTCAATAAGTTCGCTCCAGATATTTACGCCTTGAGTATGCAGCTTAGGCCTAAGCAAGACAGGGAGTTTTTAAAGAACTTTCGTGAAAAGCAGCAAGACTATTATGAAGAAAGGTTGTCGTTGAACGATGCCGATTCGAGAGAGCGATACCGAAGCAGAATAGAAGAGCGCGCAGAACGGTGGTTAGGTTCAGTATCGAAAGAACAAAAACAGATTATTTTGGCTTGGTCTAAAGAGTGGGTAAATACCAATAGCAGTTGGCGACAATATCAAAACAACACCTATCAAGAGCTAACGACGCTGATGGCAAAGAAGAGCGATCTGCATATTGCTCAGCCGATTATCATGAAGTTGCTTTTAAACAATGAAGCTTATTATCCTGATGAACTTGAGTCACAACTCAACCAAAATATGGAAACATCAGCCAAGTTTTTAGTAGATATCGCCGCGACCAGCAGTAACAAGCAGTGGGCGTATTTTATGAATGAATTAGAAAGCCTCAAAGGAACGTTGAAGTCATTGCAAGAGTAGAGCGTCCCTTTTAAAGGCTAGCGGTTATTGTCGAGCTAGCCTTTCATCCCACTTTAAGGTGAATTTCGGAACCTAACCCCTGTTGCTCATCAGTAGTTTTGGAATCGAACCTTTGGCTGTCTTCGATATTTTCTGCATCAATTGGAAGCTCGGCTGTTGAATACCGTGGTCACTCTGCAGCTCATCGATCATTAATAACCACAACCTTGCTGTCATTTCTGAATCGGCTAACGCTCTGTGGAAAGTACCGTCGTTGTCGATATTTTTGAAACGCACAAGGTCGCCTAGCTTATGAGTTGGTGCGTCTTGGATTAGACGACGAGCTATCAACATTGAGCAAGCGAACTGTCCATTGTAATCGCGACCAATATTATCTAATTCCGCATCAAGAAAGCGCTTATCAAATGAGGCATTGTGAGCGACAAGTTGGCTGTCTTGAATGAAGTCTGCAAACTCATCCATCACTTCACTACAACTGGCCGCTGTGCTTAACATACGGTTACTGATTCCGGTATAACCTTCAATGAATCCACTCACACGAAATCCCGGGTTCATGAGCTGCTGGAAGGTGTCGACGACTTCGCCGTTAACGAGTTTAACCGCACCGATCTCAATCGCTCGGTCGCCCATATTTGGTGATAAGCCTGTGGTCTCGAAATCGAGAACGATAACGGAATCTGCGGAGTTTGGAGCCATCGTGTTTCCTAATTGCTGTTTGGTAGTATCACTTTGTATGGGGCGTTTGGTGTTGCTATGGGTAAATCAGTTATTTGCTATTGCTGATAGTAAGTTCAGTGTAACCCGTCGAATCGTCATGCTCTCTGTTGAAGGTCAAGGTATCGTAGCGGTGAACAATCAATTCAGCCGTGGTCGCGATAATCGTCCCTTCAAGCAAATGCCCACCAATTACATTGCCATTCTCATCAGCAACGGATATATGAACATGCTGGTGGTTTGGGGTTAGCGTTGCCATCACCGAGACTATTTCGAACGGAGCTTGAACTAGCTTGGTGTTGTTCGCATTAGCTAAACGAATATTGAGTTGAGAGACACAACCGACACAAGACGCAATAGAGCCCGCGGAGATGTTGTGTGTGGTCACTAACCTTTGGATCTCAAGCTTTAGGTCTTGGCCGCGGGTTAATCTCGTTGCGATAGGAGTGATCATCTTATTGCCTCAACGTTATATGTATTTCAAAGAACAAAACGAAGCCACATAGGGCTTCGTTTTATTTTCATTTTGGCTAACGCGACTTTTCTTTTGGTTAATGCAACTTTGCATTTTCTGTCGCTGAAATTACTTAGCCTTGTTGCTGTTCTCTTTTCTTCTTAGGAACGAAGTTCAATACTGAAATGGGTACTTCTTTGCGTGGTTCGAAACCTACAACAACGCGACGTTCAATCAAGTGACCAAGACGCTTTTCAATAATGCACAGGTTTTTGAAGTTATCTTTTGATAGGAAAGAGATCGCTTCGCCAGATGCATCAGCACGGCCTGTACGACCAATACGGTGAACATAATCATCTGCTGGGAATGGCATGTCGTAGTTCACTACGCGGCTTAGGTTGTCGATATCGATACCACGAGCAGCAACACCCGTCGCGACTAAGTATTTTAGGCGACCTTTCTTAAAGTCAGCCAAGATTTTTTCACGAATCGCTTGGCTACGTCCACTGTGGAAAGCTTCCGCTTGAATACCACGTTTCTCAAGTTGAGCAACCAACTTAGCCGCGCCGTGCTTGGTTTCGATAAAGATAAGCGCTTGGTCCCAGTTACCTTCGGTAATCATGTGGCTCAATAGTGCTGACTTACGGTCTTTATCTACCGTTACCAACCATTGCTCAATGTTCGCTTTAGACGCATCAGTCTTGGCAATCGAAATCTCTTCCGCTTCACTGATTGCACTTTTCGCTAGTGCACGCACTGGCGTTGAAAGCGTTGCCGAGAACAGCAGGTTTTGGATGTCTTGTGGTAGACGCGCGATGATCTTGTTGATGTCTTCAATGAAACCCATGTCTAGCATGCGGTCAGCTTCATCTAGAACCAGTACTTCCACTTCATCAAAGTGAACGGCACGTTGTCCGTACATGTCGATCAAACGACCTGGTGTTGCCACAAGAATATCCACGCCTTCAATAAGACGATCTTTCTGGTGTTGGTAAGACACGCCACCGTACATCGCTAGTGATGTTAGGTTTAGGAACTTCGCGTACTTAGTGATGTTCTGTTCAACCTGAACTGCCAGCTCACGCGTTGGTGTCAGGATAACTGCGCGGATACGTTTTTTACGCTGCGTTTCACCTTTGCTTAGCATTTCTAAGATAGGGAGAACAAAGCTCGCAGTTTTACCTGTACCTGTTTGTGCTGCAGCAATAAGGTTCTTACCAGAAAGAACAATCGGAATTGCTTTTTCTTGAATAGAGGTTGGCTTTTCATAGCCTTGTTTTGCAACGGCTTTAACAATAGGTGAGCTTAATCCAAGCTTGGAAAATGGCATAAGTTTCTCGGTATGATTTGGCTAAATAGCGATGGAAAGGTTTAACAATCTTATACAAGGATAAGATTAATGGCGGCATTCTACCATGTTGCTTGTGTACCGCTAGTAACATAGACACTTTAGTTGGATAATACTGGCTCAATAGCACAACGATAAGGCAGGAATGTAGAGCAAATAGCAAATCCGGTGGAGGATTAATCTCCCACTTATTTTTGCCACTGAATATGCACGATCAGTGATTATTTGGTTTGCTAAAAGAGGTGTTTATCAATTAAGTTGGATCTTGATATTATTTATATCAACAGTTTCATACAGCATATTCCAACTTGAATGAGTAAATAGACCTCCCATTTGGGTTACAGCTATTCTCGTTCCTCTAGACGCTTAATTCGGATATCCATTGAACGACGCTAACTTACGTAGACTTCAGCAGCTTATTGCAAAGTATGAACTAGGTGAAGAGTATCACCTAACGATCGATGACCTAGAACACTCGCTATCGACCTCTCGCAGAAACACTTCGATCATTCTTAAATGCTTATCAGAATATCGCTGGATTTGTTGGATTCCGTCCAAAGGAAGAGGGAAGCTTAGCCAGTTTAGAATTTTGGTCAGCTTTCCCGAAGCATTAGAACAAGTGTTAGCGCTTCAGTTAGAACAAGGGTGCTTTAACGTTATTCCTCGTCTTCTAGAAAGCTATGGTGATGCTGCAATAAAGGCACTGACGCTAGCGACTGAAAAACATAGTCTGTTCAATCAACAACATGACCATTTGCTGATCACTCAATATCCGTGGGTCGATAACCTTGAGCCAGCAAAAACATACCGAACCGCAGAACATCACATCTTAAGAAGTCTATACAATACGTTACTCGTCCAAGACCATGAGGGAAATCCCCAAGCGAGCCTCGCGCACCATTGGAAGGTGGAAGGGCGATTTCTGCATTTTTGGTTGAGACCGAATGTGTTATTCCATGACGGTGAAACTTTAACGGCCAAAGATGTTGCTCAATGTTTGTTGCAGCTAAAAAATATCGAAGGGCCAGTACAGTCTTTATTTGATCAGGTCAGTGATGTTCAAGTGGTGGGTGATAAACAACTGACTATTGAGCTGACACACGCAAACCCAATGTTTCTCTATGCTTTGACTAGCCCACACGCGTCTATTTACCGCTGCAAGCGTACTTATTTTTCGAGCGGGCGCAGTGCCTATATCGGAACCGGACCTTTCTCATTAGACGATTGGAGCGAAGAGTGCTTGGTTCTTAAACGTCACCGAGGTTACTTTGCTCAAAATACCTTGTTAGAACAGATAACGCTCACCGACATAGAAGGTTTGAATGATCACACCCTGAGTTTTAATCAATCTGGCGTAGCAGAAGAAACCACAATCAATGCACTTTCGTATCTTGCGGTTAATCGTAGAGAAAACTCGGGCATAACCCCTGAAGAACTCGACAGGTTGGTATCGTTTATCAAGTCCAGCAGTAAAGAGTTTGATGCTGATATGGTGACGGATGATCTGTCTTTCTCGCCGAGTAAATTAACATCCAGCAATCCCATTCCTATTTTGACGGGCACGGTTGTATTAACACGACCTAGAATGACGATTCCTTTACTTCAAGATATGGCGGACTGGCTGCAAAAAACGATTGTAAAAACGGGTGTCGCTATTGAAGTTGTTGAGCTTACCAATATCAGTGACCCTAGCTCCATGAGTGAGTCGGCAGACTTGTTATTCATTGAAGAAGTTATCGAACAGCCAGCCGATTATGGCCTTTACGATTGGCTACTTGCTTCCTCTGGGCTCAGGTTCATTTTCAACAATTCTGAGATGAAGGCGCATTGCGAGAGAGTTAGAGCTGCTGTCAGTGGCGAGGACCCAATGCGCGAGTTGAAAGAGATTGAAGGTTCGCTTTATCAACAGAAGTTACTTTGTCCGTTATTTCACGGCAAAGAGAAGGTTTTTAATAGTGTTGAGGTTCATGGGGTAGAGATTAACCAAACCGGTTATAGTGATTTTTATAAGCTTTGGATAGCTTCGAACGAGAAGTAATTAGTCCATTTTTAACCCCATTTCCCTATCTTTTAGTTTCTGTTCAAAATGAAAACATGCACGAATCGGCTATCACCCTTTCGTGTTTCTTTCTAATGCCAATCGCTATTATGGCTGGCTATGACTATCACAGTCATTTCCGGTCATCCCCCCAATGACAATTCCATTTATAATGTATTTCATTAGGATCTAATCGAATGAAACTTAAGCTTATTTCTATCGCACTTATAGCTGTTGGCCTTACGGCTTGTGGCGGAGGAGGCGGTGGTAGCAACACAAGTGCTCCTGCTCCTCAAACGAGAACCTTACAAGGTGTCGCCATTGACGGGTATATTTCCGGGGCGACCGCGTTTCTAGATATCAATTATAATGGCGTATTAGATGAAGGTGAGCCTAGCAGTGTCACGGACGATTAGGGCAGCTATGAGCTATCTTTGACGGGCTCTAACTCAGACTGTATGGACTACGCTCCAATCGTAGTGAACGTGCCAGTAGGCGCTATTGATGCAGACAGCCCAAACACACCGATTACTGAACCTTATCAGTTAATCTTTCCGCCAGTCATGACGGTGAGTTCTGAGCAAGAAATTAAGTCGACTACGCCACTGACAACTGTTTTATGGAATCAGATCCAAGCCGACTTGTATAAAGGTGGTTTAAACAGTTGCTCTGCTTTGAAGCAAGCCGTGAACACCCAAAATAGCATTATCCAAAATGTGAAAGAGCATGACTTCCGAATTGCGAACCGATACAACATCGCAGTAGAGGACTTGTATGGTGATTTCGTTAAAGATCAAAATACTGAGCTCTACGATTTAGCGCAGAAGATGATGCCTGCCATTAAAAAGTCGTATCAAGAGACCAAAGAGATTCAAAAAGAGAACCCGACAGCCCAGCAAGCTTATGTTGACTATTACTGGCAGCATTGGGATTACTCCAAGAAGAACGAAATTAATAAGTGGTATAAAGTTAAAACAGTGATGACTGCGGACAAGCTGATTGTGATCGAACATGAAGTTTCAGCCGACCTGCAGACAGAACTGGCGTTAAGTGAACATTTTGAGCGTAATGGTCAGAAGAAAGATGGCTTAGAGTATGACAGAGCAGCTTCGTTCTCATTGAATAGTGATGGAACGGAATATTCATGTTCAGTGCAAGAGACCATCAAGCAGCAGGTTCTGCCTAACTCATTGACTACTTTTGGTGTGATTAACCGTAGCGGGTCTCAACAACCTGATTGGGACAGCTGTTCTCGTCAAGACGTGGGTGCGGGCTTCATGCAAACCTTGTCGGCTGATGTTGTCGGTGACTACAAAGATCAGTTTACTCAGGTACAAGCGAAATTTAATTTTGAGAATAACGCACCACATCCAGAGTGGGTTAATCTCGGTGATTCATTGGGTAGAGTGTCGCGCAGCGACTTTGATGCACTCAACTACCTATCGGTAGATTTTAATGACAACAGTTCATATGGTTCTGACAGCTGGAACCGACATAAGTATGCGTTCATTGAAAATACACCGTTTGATTATACTCAGACGATAACGTCTAAATATTCTCAAGGGAACTGGACTAAAGGTTATTATTACCAGAATGGGACAAGTTTATTTGAGTGTTCAAATGATGGTGTGAATTGGTCAAAAGAGACTTGTAAGTAACGCTGCCGAAGTCGTGACTAAATAATTTTAGATACCTTTATGCAATAAAAAAATCCAGTGTCGACAAGGCACTGGATTTTTAGTTTTGGTTGATCGCGATCTAGCTTTGCTTTATCGAAAGCGCTTAAGCGATCTCAATCTTCTCAGCTTGGTTCTGCTCTACCATTGATAGTGCTAGCGCTTCTGCGGCCTTAATGCCGTCGATACCAGCAGACAGGATACCGCCTGCGTAGCCTGCACCTTCACCAGCCGGGAAGAAGCCCTTAAGGTTGATGCTTTGGAAGTCTTTGCCACGTTTGATGCATACAGGAGAAGACGTACGTGTCTCAACACCGGTAAGTAGGCCGTCTGGCGTAGAGAAACCTTTGATCTTCTTCTCGAACGCTGGGATTGCTTCACGAATCGCTTCGATAGCAAAATCAGGCAGCGCTTTTGAAATATCAGTCAGGTGGATACCCGGCGTGAATGACGGTTGTACTTCACCGATTGCACTTGGATCGCGACCTTTCAAGAAGTCACCGATTTTCTGAGCTGGTGCATCGTAGTTTTCACCACCAAGAACATAAGCGCCGCTTTCTAGTTCACGTTGTAAACGGATACCAGCCAGTGCGTCACCTGGGTAATCACGCTCTGGGTCGATACCTACAACGATTGCGCTGTTTGCGTTACGTTCTGCACGAGAGTATTGGCTCATGCCGTTCGTTACTACGCGGCCTTCTTCAGACGTTGCAGCAACCACAGTACCACCTGGGCACATACAGAAGCTGTATACAGTGCGGCCATTCTTACAGTGGTGAACGAGTTTGTAGTCCGCAGCACCTAGGATTGGGTTGCCTGCGTTCTTACCGAAACGAGCTTCATCGATCATCGATTGCTTGTGTTCGATACGGAAACCAACAGAGAAAGGCTTCGCTTCCATGTAAACGCCACGATCGTACAGCATTTCAAACGTGTCACGAGCACTGTGGCCAACAGCCAATACCACGTGACGAGATTTGATCTCTTCACCGTTAGAAAGCGTTAGGCCAGTGATTTGACCATCTTCCATATGAACGTCGTCAACACGAGTGCTGAAACGGATTTCGCCACCAAGTTCAATGATAGAAGCGCGCATCTTTTCGATCATGGTAACCAGTTTAAAGGTACCGATGTGCGGCTTACTTACGTATAGAATTTCTTCTGGTGCACCCGCAGCAACGAACTCTTCAATTACTTTACGGCCGTAGTGCTTTGGATCTTTAACTTGGCTGTACAGCTTACCGTCAGAGAAAGTACCTGCGCCGCCTTCACCAAACTGTACGTTTGATTCTGTGTTCAGCGTACGCTTACGCCAGAAACCAAAGGTATCTTTCGTACGCTCACGAACTTCTTTACCACGCTCAACGATGATTGGGTTGAAACCCATTTGAGCAAGCACTAGGCCAGCGAATAGACCACATGGGCCAAAACCGATAACCACAGGGCGCTCAGTTTGGTTCTCAACCGCTTTAGCAACAAACTTGTACTCCATATCAGGAGTCACTTTTACGTGCGGGTCGCTAATGAATTGTTCTAACAACTCAGCTTCGTTTTCAACGAGAACGTCAAGCGTGTAGATAAGTAAGATCTTTGATTTCTTACGAGCATCGTAGCCACGTTTAAAGATATTAAAAGAGAGTACCTGATCAGAGTTAATACCAAGTTTCGCTTCAATAGCGTCTTGAATAGCAGACTCTTCATGGTCTAGTGGGAGTTTAATTTCGGTTAAACGTATCATTTCGATGTCTCGTTTTTATAGGTGTCTTAGCTAGATCGTTTCTTAATACAGAGTTTGATGGAAACGCTGATGTTCAAAGAAGCGATATGCTCACAATGGCGCGCATTTTACGAGAAATTGATTTATCTGTCATACTAATTTGGAAACATGGAGCAAATAGACACGATATTAGAGCCGTATGATGTTGAATTTTGCTTTGGGATGAGTATTATCCCCATTCTTCAATTTTGACTAACTTATAGAGCAGAGCATCATGGCATTTGTCGTAGGCGATAATTGTATTCAATGTAAATACACAGACTGTGTGGCAGTGTGCCCCGCAGATGCGTTCCATGAAGGCCCAAATTTCATGGTAATCAACCCAATCGAATGTATTGATTGTGGCTTGTGTGTACCTGAATGTGATGCTCAAGCAATCTTCCAAGAAGACGAACTGCCAGAAGATCAAAAGATCTTCATCGAAGTGAACGCAGAGCTCGCTGAGATTTGGCCTGTGCAAACGGAAGTAAAAGCACCAATGGATGACGCTGAAAAGTGGAATGGTGTGTGTGATAAGTTGGCAATGCTAGAAAAGTAATTGTTGAAAAGAACTCAAATAAAAAGGCGTACTGATTTAATCAATACGCCTTTTTTAATATCTGAACACTGTCGACTGGATCGCTAGCTTATGAGACCTAGCTATGCTGACGACGCATGTTGTCGAGAATGATGCCAGTCGCCATTGCGACGTTCAAAGACTCCGCGCCGCCGAATGCTGGAATCGTAATCTTATCAGTCACGTATTTAGCCGCGTGTTCACGGATGCCGTGAGACTCACTGCCCATCAATAAAATGCCGTTAGCAGTAAACTCAGTCTTATGAACACTTTCGCCTTCTAAGAAAGCACCGTAAACCGGTAGGTTCGCTTGCTCTAAGTAAGCTGGTAAGTCTGTTTGGCTTACGTGTACGCGGCCAAAGCTGCCCATAGTCGCGCTGATCGTTTTAGGGTTGTATGGGTCTGCGCAATCGCTGCTCGCAACGATATGCTTGATGCCGTACCAGTCTGCTACGCGAATAATCGTACCTAGGTTGCCAGGGTCTGAAACGCCATCAAGCGCAATCATCAGTCCTGTTGCTTCTGGTAGTTCAAACGTTGGGATCTCAACAACCGCAATCGCTGCGTTGTTACTGACCAAAGTGCTCGCTTTGGTTAGATCATCCAGCGAGGCTTCAACACAATCAAACTCAATCAGTGAAGCATGATTTTCAGATAAGAAATCAGCGGTAGCAAAGACATTCTTCACCACTAAGTCACTATTGAACAGCTCAAGAACGTTCTTTTCACCTTGAACTAGAAACAGGCCGTGGGCTTTACGTTGTTTCTTTTGACCCAAAGCACGAAGGAGTTTTAATTGGTTTTTTGAAATCATGTTTTTATCCTAGATATAAGCCCGCGCATTATAGAGCAAAGGTTAGCGAACCAAAAGCGTGATAGCTCAATGCGATCCATATAAAAAGCAAAAGCGATCCACTTAAAAAAGAAAAGCGCACTAAATAGCGCGCTCTTATGGGATTTACTTACTTAAGTTAAGCTGAACTGACAGCCTAATACGGAGCAGGGTAGCGCTTAAAGACTGTGTTGATATCAGTCAGGATCTCTTCTGATAACGGTTTACTGAAAGCGGCTACGTTCTCTTTTAGCTGCTCCATGGTCGTTGCACCAATGATAGTGGACGTCACCCCATCAACTTGATTACACCAAGCCAATGCCAGTTGGCTTGGAGTGAACCCGTGAGCATTCGCCACTTCAACATAGCCTTTAACCGCTTCATTGGCAGATTCAGTGTCACGGAAAATGCCTTTACGTTGCATGTAAGTCCAACGGCTGCCTTCCGGTCTTGCGCCATCAATGTACTTTCCACTCAACATGCCTGCAGCTAAAGGTGACCATGGCAGGTAAGCTACATCTTCATGCACACAGTTCTCAATCAGATATGGCCAGTCTTTTGCGTGCAACAAGCTAAATTCATTCTGAATCGAAACCATACGTGGCAAATCGTGTTTCTCGCTCAGCTTGAGGTATGTGTTAATGCCCCAAGTAGAATCATCTGAAAGCCCGACATGGCGAATTTTCCCCGCCTTAATGCAGCTTGCCAGTGCTTGTAGGATTTCCAACATCTCAGCTTCATGCTGCTTTCGGTCAATATCACTGAATCGAATGTGATTCGGGAAATGCTTACCAAAGTGAGGCGTTGTACGATTTGGCCAATGAAGTTGGTAAAGGTCGATATAGTCTGTTTGTAGGCGTTTTAATGATGCGTCAACGGCTGCGATCACCGCTTCACTCGTTATCGGGCCGCCATCTCGAACCCAAGGAAGCCCTGGCCCGGCAATTTTGCTCGCAATGATCAACTCTTGTCGACGCTGTGGGTTACGCGATAACCAGTTACCAATGATCGCTTCTGTTTTTCCGTAGGTATCTGGAGAAGGTGGAACCGCGTACATCTCTGCAGTATCGATAAAGTTAATACCTTGGCTTAATGCGTATTCGATCTGTTGGTCGGCTTGCTGCTGCGTATTTTGTAGCCCCCAAGTCATGCTGCCAAGACAGATACGGGAAACGGGAATTTGACTACTTCCTAGCTTTGAATATTCCATTGAATTCGGGGTTCCTGTGGTTAGGTTCTCTGGTACTCGCATTATAGTTTTGAAAAGAGGGCGAGTGAGGAATGAAAACGAATATGAATTATTAGCACAAAATGACACGACAAGGTATGGCATCGGGGAGTTTAGTGAGTCATTTCTCAGCGCTGCAAGCTAGTGTGTGCAATGCGTGAAAATACATTCGCGAGAAACTATGAGCCAATTGGTGATCGAGAAGTGAAGAACAACAAGCAATGAGCGAAGGTTTAATGTTCAGCTTGTTTGGGAGTGGGGGAGAGGAGAACAGATCAAAAATAAAAAAAAGCTCTACCGGATAGAGCGTAGAGCTTTTTTATAGGGGTCTTAATAGTGCTAGGTATTCATTGAGTTACGAGGTCGCGTTTGTGTCTAATCCACCCTGGATCTGCGCCTGTCTTAGAGCTTCCTGCCTTTGAACTTCTTTCTCAGTTAATACTGGTCGAAGCGTTTCCTCAGAGGCTTGAGGAGAGAAAATGAAATATTTATTAATCGTCATAACTGTGTCTCCGTGTAACGTATGACAGATTCTGCATCAAGGATAAATTGTGATCATCATCCACTTTGTACTTTTGTTAGGCTGAGAGCGGAGGGCGTAGAATGCGTACAAAGCGATCTCTTATCATCCGTATGCAATGTTGAACTGACGAAACCCTCTGTTTTCAAGTATAGGAAGCGCATCTAATTTCGCACAATAATGATTTAGAGCAATTACATACATGGTCAGGGGCGTAAGATGAAAACCCTCGCTACTGACTCTGTGCTCGTATTTATTTAACGATGTATCACTTATCGACATAATAATTAAGTCAGTAAATCAATTACTTAATCCATGGTGAGATGAATTATGGAAAAGCTTGTAGAACGTTTTCTGAATTACGTTACTTTTGATACCAAATCCGATCCTTCTAATCAGCAATGCCCAAGTTCACCGGGTCAAATTACCTTTGCTGAAGCCTTAAAGTTAGAATTGGTGGCATTAGACTTAGTTGATGTGTCTTTAGATGACAATGGATACTTGATGGCGAAACTGCCGTCGAATGTCGATTACGATGTGCCTGCGATTGGCTTTGTGGCGCACATGGATACCGCTCCTGACGCATCAGGCGCCAACGTGAAACCACAAGTGATTAAAGATTACCGAGGTGGAACGATTGAATTAGGGGAAAGTGGCGAGAGTTTGAACCCAAGCCAGTATCCAGATCTTGATTCTTTACATGGTCACGACCTGATTACGACTGACGGCACAACTCTGCTTGGTGCCGACAACAAAGCGGGCATCGCTGAAATCATCAGTGCAATTGCTTACCTGAAAGCGAATCCAGACATCAAACACGGCGACATCTGCATTGGTTTCACGCCGGATGAAGAGATTGGTCGCGGTGCGAACCTGTTTGACGTTGAAAAATTTGGCGCCGAGTGGGCGTACACCATCGATGGTGGCCCAGTAGGGGAGTTGGAATTTGAGAACTTCAATGCCACGAGCGCCGATGTTATCTGTCATGGCGTGAACGTTCACCCGGGCACCGCAAAAGATAAAATGGTGAACTCGATGAACATTGCAGCGCAATTCCAATTGATGATGCCTGCGCAAGAAACACCAGAGTGCACAGAAGGTTATGAAGGCTTCTACCACCTGAAATCGGCGGAAATGGGTGTGGCTCGCTCTGAACTGGGATACATCATCCGTGATTTTGAACGTGAGGGTGTAGAAGCACGTAAGGCATTCATGCAACAGAAAGTCGATGAGCTGAATGAGCGCCTTGAGAAAGGCCGTGTTGAGCTGGTGCTAACCGATAGCTACTTCAACATGAAAGAGATGGTTGAACCGCATCAACATATTATTGAATTAGCGAAGCAAGCGATGATCGAGTGCGATGTTGAGCCAATGATCAAACCGATCCGAGGCGGTACAGACGGCGCTCGCTTATCTTTCATGGGGCTACCATGTCCGAATATCTTCACTGGCGGCTATAACTTCCACGGTATTCATGAGTTCATTACCATTCAAGGCATGGAGCAAGCGGTAAAAGTGATTGTTGAACTGTCACAACGTACAGCAACGCATTACCAAAAATAGAACATCAGAGCGTTATATCTCTTTGTATTTTTGAGAGTATTCAATAATACTCTCTTTAAGCATAAGGGAGTACGCGATGAAAAAGTTAGTTTTACTTTGCACCCACTTAGCCGTGGGTGCTGTTGGTTTTGGGCTAGGTGTTTACGCATTGCCTATCTTGATTGAGCCTGATTCTCCTTCCTCAAGTTCTGTTGAAGCGATCAGTGAGCAGGCTATCTACACGGGCGAGTTCACTAAAGATCGACAAGACAGTGACTTCTTGCACTGGGGAGAAGGCATCGTCTCAGTATCCGAAAGTGCGATCGCTTTTGAAGGTGAATTGGCGCCGGGACCTGATTACAAGGTTTATCTCTCGCCTAAGTTCATTGAAACCGAACACGCTTTCAATGACAGCAAGAACGAGTTATTGAGAGTCGGAGATGTGAAAACATTCGACCGCTTTATGGTTGAGCTTCCCGAAGGTACTGATCTTAATCGATTTAATACGGTTGTGATTTGGTGTGAAACTTTTGGCCAATTTATTACTTCTGCCAAGATAAAATGATAGCCTTACCAATAGCTGATTTAGGCACGTAAAAAAGCGCTCTATTTTTGAGCGCTTTTTCATAGCGAAGTCTCCGCTAATCGTTGTAAAGCTCGTCGTTGTAATGCTAAGGAATAAGTAATGGAAAAAGTGTGGCAAGTAATTGATTTTCTACTCGCTCATAAGTTTATTTTTAGTGCGTTGATTATCACTATTATTTTAATCATTCGCCGAATCACCTTATCTCAAATAAGAGGTGATGTTGCTTTCCTTAGTGAAGACCAACGTAACTGGATGTCACGAACCAAAAACGGCACATTCGCGATTATTGTTGTGACGTTATTTGTGCTGTGGAAATCCGAAATCAGCGAGTTTGCGCTATCTGTCACGGCCATTGCTGTTGCGATAGTAGTGGCTTCAAAAGAGATCATTTTGTGTTTCACCGGTTCTATTCAGCGTGCGAGTTCTCGTTCATTTAGAATCGGCGACTGGATCGAAGTGGGTAAAATCAGCGGTGAAGTGATTGAGCACAATCTGATGGCGACCGTGATTCAAGAAATCGATTTGTATCATGGGCAATATCACTTCACTGGCAAGACAGCCACGCTGCCTAATAGCATGTTCTTCACTTATCCGGTTAAGAACCTCAACTTCATGAAGCGTTATGTTTATCATAACTTTTTTGTGACGGTGAAAGACTTTGTAAACCTATACCCTATGGTGCCGGGTCTTATTGTGAAAATTGAAGAGCATTGCGAAGAGTTTATCGATGTTGCTCGCCGTTACAACGGTGTGATCGAAAAGCACGCTGGTGTTGACCTTCCGGGTTCTGAGCCTCACATCCATATCACAAGCAGTTCGACAGGTGAGCAAGAAGTCCATTTTATGATTTTCTGTCCAACCGAGAAGGCGGTTCATCTAGAGCAAGAGATTCGTAAAGATTTCATGGAAGCATACGCTGAAGCATTTCCTGTCAGTGCTTAATCCTGCAGTCCGCTGAGCCCCAAACAAAAGAAAGCCGAGAGCGATAATATCGACTCTCGCCTTTTTTGTTCTAACTATCTGTTCGTTTAATCTAGGTCAGCCAGTGGCAACCAATCGACTTTTACGCCTGCTTGTTCAAACATATCTTGGCTCACTTTGATTTTGTCTCCCCAGCGAGAAAGAAAGTCTTCACTTTGCTCTGGGCAGTGAACCGCAGAAATACCGGTTTGGATGATTTTCGCTGCGCAGTTTGGGCAAGGGAAGTGAGTCACCCAGATTTCACAGCTGTCCAAATCACGCTTGGCGAATAAGATCGCATTTTCTTCAGCGTGAAGTGTCTTGAGGTACTTCATCTCTCTGTCATCAGTATCCGCACTATCAGACACGCCATGTGGGTAGCCATTAAAACCAACAGAAACAATGCGGTTGTGCTTAGTGATTACGGCGCCGACTTGAGTTGAAGGATCTTTACTCCAAGAACCGACCAATTCCGCCATTTGATAGAAACGTTTAGCCCATTTTGAAATCATGAGAATTCCTTAACAATTAAATGTGAATGCTTATCTGTCTGACAATACATTATGTTAGACAATATCCATAGAGAACAAAAGCTGAGAGATTGATTTACTTAGGAATTGTAGCGTGTTTGTAATCACTTTATAAGCACTTGGTTTCAATTAACATATTGATACACTTTGGCCAGTTATAATTGATATTCCTCGGACAATGGTAACAGAGGTGTTACGTAAATTTTATGCTGTTCAAATACTAATAAGTGACGGTATAACCATGCGTAAAAAGTTGATCCTTACTGCTCTTGCAAGCTCTCTTATTCTTGCTGGGTGTGGGCAAGATGCTCAAAATGCCAAGCAAGCACCTTTACCTCTCGTAGCTGTACAGGATGTTAGCGTTGTTTCTCACCAGCAAAGTAAGTCGTATATCGGTCGTATAGAAGCCGTTGAAGACACGGCTATTACAGCGCAGGTTTCTGGCTACCTACAAAGCCGTCATTTTAATGAAGGCCAAATGGTTGAAAAGGGTCAATTGCTTTATTCGATTGAACCTTCTTCGTTTGAAGCCGAAGTAGCAAGCGCAAAAGCGTCTGTTGCTCAAGCGAACGCGAACCTTAAAAAAGCTGAGCTTGATTTTAATCGTGGTAAAAACCTACTTCCGAAAGGCAGTATCTCTCAATCTGAATTTGATGCATTAACCGCAAACTTGTTAGGTTCTCAAGCACAGCTTGAAGCAAGCCAAGCACAGCTTAATGCTGCGAATGTTCAGCTTTCTCATACCAAAATCATCGCGCCTTTCTCTGGCCGTATTAGCGATACCAAAGTGAGCACGGGTGATCTGGTTTCGCCGTCTTCAGGTGTACTGACGACTTTGGTTAGCCTAGACCCAATCCATGCATCGTTCAGCATCAGTGAGCGTGAGCGTATTGAGTTAGGTATGGACCGAATTGAAGGTGACGGCAGCAGCGATTCTGCAGGTGTTGAAGTTCAGATCATGCTTGAGAACGGTGAAGCGTTCGAACATCTAGGTCAGCTTGACTTCTTGGGCAACCGTATCAACCTTAATACTGGTACGATCGCGATGCGTGCGATTGCTGATAACCCGAATCAGCAACTACTTCCAGGCCAACACGTTCGCGTTGATCTGCGTGAGAAGCAATCTATTGATGTCGTAACCATTCCTCGCCGCGCGGTTCAAACCGACCTTGAAGGCGACTTTGTTATGGTGTTAGTTGAAGGCGAAGCTGCTCCTGTGGCTGAGCGTAGAAACATCGAAATGGGTCGTCAGGTTGAAGGTGGTGTGATTGTTCATTCCGGTCTGGAGAAGAATGACACAGTGATCACTCAAGGCTTACAGCGTGTTCGCAATGGTATGTCTGTTCGCATTCAAGCTTCTGCTGAACAAGCTGAGTAAGGGGCGTAGTTATGTTGAGTCGTTTCTTTATTCAAAGGCCTAAGTTTGCCCTTGTAATATCCATAATCTTAACGCTGGCGGGTGCGATTTCTCTCGCTATCTTGCCAGTGGCGGAATATCCAAAAATCAGCCCGCCTTCTGTAAGTGTTACCGCATTCTACACAGGTGCAAGTGCTGAAGTAGTAGAACAGGCGATAGCCGACCCCATAGAAACGTCGGTTAACGGCGTTGAAGATATGATCTACATGTCTTCTAAAAGCGCTAACGATGGTTCATACAACCTTAATGTGACCTTTGATGTTGGTACTGACCCAGATATGGCTCAGGTCAACGTTCAGAACCGAGTTGCTCAAATCGAATCGAAGCTTCCGCAAGAAGTTCGAATGGTGGGTGTCACCGTTAAAAAGCGTTCACCAGACCTTTTGATGGTATTGAACTTCTATTCGCCAAACGGTGAGTACGACGATCAATTCTTGATCAACTACCTTAACCTAAACATTAAAGACCAACTGGCTCGTGTGAAGGGCATCAGTGAAGTTAACGTGTTGGGTGGTGGTGAATACGCGATGCGTGTTTGGTTAGATCCTGAGAAAATGGCTAACCTCAATATCACCACTTCAGACGTGAATCGCGCGTTGGCAGAGCAGAACGTTCAAGTTGCTGCAGGCCGTATTGGTGCTGCACCTTATAACAACGCACAAGAAGTGCAGTTCAACTTGGTAACAAAAGGTCGATTAGAAACAGCTGATGAGTTTGAAAATGTTGTTCTTCGTGCAACTCAAGACGGTTCAACGGTTTACTTAAAAGACATTGCACGTGTTGAGCTTGGTAAAAAGTTCTACGACGGTAATGGTAAATACCGTGGTCAAGATGCGTCGATCGTAACGCTGTCACTTCAATCAGACGCTAACGCGCTGGAAAGTGGCAAAGCTGTGATGGCGATGCTGGAAAACTTAAGCAAGAACTTCCCAGAAGGCGTGGCGTATGAAGCAAGTTACGACACTACACTGTTTGTTGCTGAGTCGATCAAAGGGGTAGTAAAGACCTTAATCGAAGCCATCTTGCTGGTTATTGCGGTAACGTACCTGTTCTTGGGTAGTGCGCGTGCAACCTTGATTCCTGTAGTTGCGATTCCGGTATCTTTGATTGGTACGTTTGCCATCATGCAGATGACGGGTTTCACCATCAACACGGTAACCCTGTTTGGTTTGATACTAGCGATTGGTATCGTAGTAGATGATGCGATCTTGGTTATCGAGAACGTTGATACCACAATGGCTAAAGACCCAACCATTTCACCGCGTAAAGCCACGCTTATTGCGATGAAAGAAGTAACGGGGCCGATCATTACGTCGACCTTGGTTCTACTTGCGGTATTCATCCCTGTTGCAATGCTTCCTGGTATTACTGGCATCATGTACCGTCAGTTCGCTCTGACTATCTGTATCGCGGTTGTTATCTCTTCAATTAACGCATTAACGCTATCACCTGCATTGTGTTCACTGGTTCTTAAGCAGGGTGGTGGTAACACGGCGCGTTGGTACCAAGCATTTAACCGTGGTCTAGAGTCTGTTACTAACAAATACGGTCAAGTGGCTGGCTTCTTAGTTAAGAAAGGCGTTCTGCTGTTCACTTTCTTCTTTGTGGCTTTGGCGGCTGTGACTTATTTTGCGAAGACAACGTCTACGGCGTTTGTACCTCAAGAAGATAAAGGCATTTTGCTGGTTAACGTTCAGCTTCCTGACGCGGCATCCTTGTCTCGAACCGAAGAAGTGACTAAGCAGCTGCTTGAAATGGTTGAACAAGAGCCGGGTGTTGATGGCGTAACACTGGTTAACGGCTACGCATTTATGACGGGCGCTTCTGCGTCGAATGGTGCGTCAATGTTCATCAAGCTTCACGATTGGGACATGCGTAATGCACTGGATGGTCAACACTCTGCTCAGGCTATCTCACAGCGTATTAATGGTCGTGCTGCGACTGAACTTCCTCAAGCTGTCGTGTTTGCGATGGGGCCTCCAGCAGTACCGGGTATGGGTGCAGCGTCTGGTTTTGAATTCGTTCTTGAAGATACATTAGGTCGTAGCCGAACTGATCTAGCGATGGTGATGAATGACGTGATAGCTGAGGCGAGCAAACAGCCTGAGATTTCACACACATTCAGTACTTTCCGTGCGAACGTACCTCACTACTATGTCGATATTGACCGTGAGAAAGCGCAGCAATTAGGTATTCCGTTGTCGGAAATTTTCCAAACACTACAAGGTAACCTTGGTTCGTTGTACGTGAACGACTTCACCATGTTTGGTAAGAACTTCCGCGTAACCATGCAAGCTGACAGTGAACACCGTAGCAGCATGGACGACCTACAACGATTCCACGTTCGTTCGTCTAATGGCGAGATGATCCCGTTAAGCACATTGGTGACTTACGATCAGATCTTCGAACCAGATGTAGCATGGCGTTACAACATGTACCGCAGTGCCGTGATTCAAGGTCAACCTGCAGAAGGTTACTCAAGTGGTGATGCGATTGCGGCAATGGAACGCGTAGCTGCAGAAGTATTGCCTCAGGGGTATCAGTACGAATGGACAGGCATGGCTTACCAAGAAGTACTAGCAGGTAACCAAGCGATCTTTGCTTTCGCACTGGCTCTGATCTTCATCTACCTGTTTATGGTGGCTCAATACGAGAGTTGGACAATTCCGATTGCGATTATCCTCGTGGTACCTGTCGCAACCTTAGGCTCCTTCTTGGCATTGAATCTAACGGGCACTCCGCTGAACCTTTATGCACAAATAGGTTTGGTTCTCTTGATAGCCTTGGCCGCGAAGAACGCAATCTTGATTGTGGAATTCGCAAAGGTAGAGCGTGAAGAGAAAGACGCACCGATTGAAGATGCAGCGGTGAAGGGCGGTACACTGCGTTTCCGTGCTGTGAACATGACGTCTTGGTCGTTCATCTTAGGTATCTTCCCGCTTATCTTCGCTGCGGGCGCAGGTCACGTGAGTCAGAACTCTCTGGGTATTTCACTGATCGGCGGCCTGTTATGTGTATTACTGGCGGGTACGTTCCTAATCCCTGGCTTCTACGCATTCGTGCAACGTAAGCGTGAGAAAGCACACGGTGGTAATACCAAGCTGGTTCCGCTTGATGACGAATAGGGGATTGAGTGTCTTGTAAGATTCGTCTCTTACAAGACCAACCCTCGGAAAACTAATTCCTTGTAAAAACTAAGGTTTAGCATTGCGCTAAGCCTTTTTTTATTCCACTTATGAATAAAAACGCCTTTTATATAAACAAATGTTTGTCATGTGATAGAGCTAACACTCTAATTTGGGTTTTGTAATAAAATGATGTTTTATTGGTAAGTATATGTTTAATATGATTTTAACAAGGTTCAGCTAACGGTTGTATGCTCGAAAACATTTGCACAATAGTGTGAAGTGTTTCAAAATTACGAAGTTATATTGAAATTTTTTGTGCATTGAGGTTCTTATGAAAGTCATTGATTTATTTAAACACCGAGGCGATAGCATGTCTTCGCAACACTCAGAGTTTATGCAATGGATGTCTCCAGCTCTTAGAGATTACTGGGGCGACTTTCTTAATCGTACGCAAAATAGCCATTTCTTTGCGTGGGTTCGTGATCACCACAAACCTGCTGTCAATGAAGATGCACCAGAGATGCCGGTGGAACAGCCGATCGTACTTAAGCCTGAAGCACAACTTGTGTTTGATGAGCTTAATCAGCAGATCGGTGAAGTCATCCATACTGGCGACTGGATCAATGTAAGTCAAGACCGTATTAACCAGTTCGGCCTTGTTACTGAAGATATGCAGTGGATTCACACTGAACCTGAAAAAGCGGAAACAGATTCTCCGTTCAAAACAACCATCGCACATGGTTTTTTAACTTTATCTCTGCTTCCTCGATTGACTGACAGTGTTGACCCTGACAAGTCTCAATTCCCAACAGCGAAGATGGTCGTAAACATTGGTCTTAACCAAGTACGTTTCCCATACCCTGTTAAATCGGGCAGTAACGTTCGTGCTAAAAGTACGCTAACAAAAGTAACGCCAATTAAGAAAGGCCTAGAGATTGAACGCGAAATCCGCGTAGAAATCGAAGGTATTCGTCGTCCTGGCGCTGTGATCGTTTCAGTGATTCAACTTCACTTCTAAACGAACCATATAGATTCCAAAAAAAGAGAGAGCTTAATGCTCTCTCTTTTTTTTCATAAGATAAAACTCACTCACTTATTTAATGCGAGTGTAGCCGTACTCTTCGATAAGGTCTTGCCCTTGCTTTGACTTCACGAACTTGATGAAGTCTTTGCTCTCGTCAGAAACTGAGTCTGTCTTGTGCAGCAACAAGAATGGGCGAGCCAATTCATAGCTGTGGTTAGCAATGTTCTTAGATGTTGGCTCTACGCCTTCAAATGTAATTGCTTTAATCGAACGGTCGATTGAACCAACAGAGATAAAACCAATCGCGTGTGGGTTATGGTTAACAATCGTTTTAACCATGCTGTTGCTGTTTACAACCAAGTTATTTGGGTTGATGTCAGACACTAGACGGTCATTAATGATCTTCGTTAAACCAAGCAAGCTTTCGAAGCTATAGCGTGAGCCAGAAGACGCTTCGCGAGTGACAACTGCGATAGGCTGATCTGCGCCACCCACAGCTTTCCAGTTCGTGATTTTGCCTTTGTAGATATCGAACAGCTGCTCACGTGTAACGTTGCTTACAGCGTTTGAGCGGTTAGTTACTACAGCTAGGCCGTCAAAGGCAATTGGAAATACCTTCAACTTCTCGTCTTGTTCGCGGTCGGTTAAATAACGCGAGCTCATACCGATGTCAGAGACACCTTTATTAACCATGGTAATACCTGCTGTAGAACCAATGCCCTGAACCGCAATATAGTTATCAGGGTGAGTCTTGTTGTACTCCTCAGCTAATACATCCATCACTCGTGATACTGAAGTGGAGCCCGAAATAGTGGTTTCTTGTGCTAAAGCAGCATGAGAAGACAGGGCTAAGGATAAAAGAGAGGCAAGCGCGACTCGTAACATAAACAACTCCTAGTTAATAACATTTGTCGCATATGATAGGTCGGTTATATGACACTTTTGTGAAATTCCATACTCTCGATGTATAGCTGTTCGCTTGATGAGTCGTAGCTTTCTGGGTTTCCGAAAGCAAGATTCGTTTCTGGGAGCAGGGCCGGTATTTTGATTACGCTTGTTCGCTAAAATGTTTGTTGAGTCCTAAGCTAAGTAGAGGAATTCACTACTTAGAAGTTTCTATGAAGTTACAAGGGGTGTTATGTCCGTCATTCATATCGAGCTGAATCGTCTTTTAATTGGGGCCGAGAGGCTCTGTACATCTCGAAATCGAAGTTTACCTGTCGAGCTAGGCAAATCCCTATATGAAGAGTGTGAGGGTGGTGTGCTGTTTTCTCAGGCGCATTATCTACTCGACTCATCTCACAGTGATTATACAAACGAGATCGTCTGCGTGACTTTTGATGAGTCGCTGTCTTGTTGGTTAGTGATGGTGCCGCTTGAAGGGGATGTCGAAACCGACTCTGTGAATTGGGGGCCGTATCCGTACCTTCCTAAATCGAAGGATCTTGATGCTATTTTGGCGGAAATAGAAAAAGACCCTAAATCGTACTTCTGGTCATAGTCACTCTGTTTTCACGTTTGCTGGTGGCCTGCTCGCAAAGCTGAATCAATGAGTATCAAAACTCAACCACTGAATCCCAAAGCCAAATCATCTCATCCCACACCCAAGTGGCTTAATATTGAAGCCACTTGGTTTACACCAGTTCCCAACTAAGACGTCCACATCAATCTATCGCTTTGTTTCTTTAAACTTGCGGCTTTACGCTCTGCAGTTGTGCTTGTGCCACTAGCGATCGGAAGTCTTTTGGTGTTTTTCCGTGATACGTTTTAAAGGCCGTGCTGAAGTGAGCGGCACTTTTAAAGCCTGACTCATACGCGATTTGAGTGATCGACTTATCCGATGCTCTTAGCTGAGTGGCTGCATGAGCAATACGTTTTATCTTTAATAAGTTTGAGAACGACAGATCTTCAGCCGATAAGCGACGTTTAAGCGTAGCCGGTGACATTCCCATGTAACTGGCGAGCGTATCCAAAGAGATATTGTTTTCAATGTTTTGCTCGATGTAATGAATGACTCTTTGGGTCACGGTTAACCTTGAAGCTCGAGCAATAATAGCCAATAGAGCTGGGTACTGTTCCACCATCAAAGACAGCAAACTTAAGCCTAATTGAGTGAGTGCGTAGTCATTCTGAGAAGAAGAGTTGGCCAGTGACATGATGAGATCTTTCAACTGACAGAGCTCAGTATCCGTTTGATTGAACTTAATGTACTTGTCTGGGATTCGAGCGGACTCTAAATCGCTGAACTGATTAATGAACTTTTGAAAGATAGCCAAATCAAAATCTAAGCAGGTTGCGCTGAATTCGCCATTTTCAGTGTTAACCGTGATGTCTTTAATCTGACCAGAATTGTAAAGGGTGAAATCTCCCGCTTGCAACGAGGCTTGAGTACCATTGGGCAACACAAAAGAAATGCTGCCTTTCGACACTATAAAGATACCGTTTTTAGAGGCAGGATAACGTTCTCGTCTCCTGGGAATGAAGTTTCTGAACTGAGTAACTGTGATTGATGACATAGTGAGCTTCTTTGACGTTGTAAATTGATTGCTTATTGATTGTTTTTTTTAAGTATTGTTTAAGCATGAGACATTTACAAAAAAGGCGCTAATAATTAGCGCCTTTAGAAGTGAACCTTTGAAGCTTTTGACCTTGATAGCTTTGACCTTGAAAGCCGAAACCTTGAAAGCTGTAGCTGTTAACGCCTTTAAGCTTCGGTTTCGTTTGTCGTTTCAGGCTCGCTAGGCAAGTCCGCAAATACTTGAGTAGGTTTTGCTACTAAGTTACGGTTTTCCTGATTAACTTCAGAGAGAACTACTTCTAAAACGTCTCCCAGTTTGTATACCATTTCTTTATCGATAGATACAGTACCCATATCACCGTTGCACTCTATTCTTTCTTTATTATTAAGAATGAGAGATCCAGGGATAAATGCAGCAGCACCATTTTCAAGTAAACGTACACGCATACCTGCACGGTTAATATCGAAAATCTCAGCTTGGAAACGAGTTTCTTCTGCTGGAGCATTGGCTAGAGTGCGAGCATACAACCAATCGCCAACATTACGCTCAGCCATGCCGTGGTGACGGCGGTGCAGGGCAAGTTCATCACCGATAGTTTCATCTGGTGTTTGAATTGGCGCTTTACCTAAGATGTGTGCTTTAAGCATACGGTGGTTAATCATGTCGCCATATTTACGAATTGGAGAAGTCCAAGTTGCGTAAATATCTAATCCCATCGCGTAGTGCGGTGCAGGCTCATTGCTGATCTCGCTATACGCTTGGAATTTACGAATACGGTTGTCGTAGTAGCTGTTATCTAAAGAACCTAACCAACGACGTAGAGTAGCAAAACCTTCTAGAGAAATGATTTGCTCTTCAGTGAACGGCGTTTCCGCTTGCGGGTTTACCAGTTCAAGAACGTCGGAGATTTTCTCAGCCTTGAAACCAGAATGGCAGTTAAACACACCTTGGTTGAAGCTCTCTTTTAGTACTCGGCCCGCACAGATGTTCGCGCTGATCATTGATTCTTCAACCAGCTTGTTTGCGCTACGACGCATGTCAGCGTGGATAGCGACAACATCGTTATCTTCGCTCAGTTCAAAGCGGTAGTCAGGGCGATCTGGGAACACAACAGCGTTTGCTGAGCGCCATGCTGAACGTGCTTGAGCAAATTGGTGAAGATCAGAAACAATTGCAGCAATCTCTTCTGATGGTTGCCATTTCTCTGATGCACCTGTTTCTAGCCAGTCTGATACGTTGTCGTAAGCAAGACGAGCATGAGATTTGATGTTTGCAGCGAAGAAGTTAATGTCATCACCGATAACGCCATCTTTAGATACCGTTACTGTGCAGCAAAGTGCAGGACGAACTTCGTTCTCGATCAGTGAACATAGGTTGTCAGCAAGATCACGAGGCAACATTGGGATGTTGCGACCAGGAAGGTAGATAGTGAAACCGCGCTCGCGTGCCACTTTATCCATCGCATCATCTGGAGAGATGTAAGCCGTTGGATCAGCAATTGCGATAGTCAGTTCAAAATCACCGTTCTCTTTCTTCTTCGCGTAAAGCGCGTCATCCATATCTTTTGTGCTTTCGCCATCGATAGTCACAAAAGGGACGTGCGTCATGTCTACACGTTCAAGATCGGCGTCATCGTTGATTAGCCAGTTGTCGATGCCTTCAGGCTCGCTGTTTGGTAGATCGTTTTGTGCCAGCGTTACCCACCAAGGTGCAATCTTGTCGTCAGCGTCTGTGATTTTCTCAGAGATCTGAGCCAAGAAACCATTGTCACCTTTTAATGGGTGTTGAACGATATGAGCAACAACCCAGTCACCTTCTTTAAGCGTTTCAGGGTTTAGACCCTTCATTGCTTTCGCTTTAAGTTGCAGTTTTTTGAGCTGCGGGTGATCAGGAACAACGTTCAATCGGCCTTTGAAAAGCTTAACTCGTGCAATAAAGCGAGTAAGACCTTGTTCAACCAATTCCTCAGGCTCTGCTACTTCGCGCTCTTTCTCTGTGCGAATGATGGCAATCACCTTGTCACCGTGCACACATTTCTTCATGTACGGAGGCGGGATAAAGAAGCTTGTTTTGCTATCAACTTCGAGAAAACCAAAACCTTTTTCAGTGGCTTTGATGGTACCTTCCTTTTTAGGGAGGGTTTCTTGGATTTGCTGCTTGAGCTGAGCGAGTAGAGGATTATCTTGAAACATTTTGACTTTTATCTATCGAGGACAATTGAGCACACTATAATCATTGCGAGGCTTGATTACTACTTAAAGGCGAAGTGAGCGTTAATTAATTGCCCTCTTATTTAACTAGGTCAATTTGCTAGGAGATGGGTGCTGTGACGAGATATTCATCAAGTTTTGACGATATGATAACCAGTATTGATGTAAAAGCGAAAAATATGTGATGTATTTCAATTTTTTCTGGATTTTTTTATGCATTTAGGGAATAATCCGCCTCCCTTAGACGTCCCTAATGGCTTGAAGTGTTTTATTACTGCTTCGTAACTCTGAATGGAATCAGTATCTGATTGGATCAGTATTGGAATTGATAGAGCTCCCGGGACCTTTTGTTTACTTATATATAGTGGGATCCCAATGTCCGAATCTGTAATTCAATTTAATGAATTAGCCCTAAACGATAACATTCTTTCAGCTCTTGATAGCATGGGTTTCGTTTCTCCGACTCCAATCCAAGCAGCAGCTATTCCTCTTCTTCTTGAAGGCCGTGACGCACTAGGTAAAGCACAGACTGGTACTGGTAAAACAGCAGCATTCTCTCTGCCTTTACTTAACAAAATCAACCTGAACCAACACAAACCACAAGCAATCATCATGGCTCCTACTCGTGAGCTAGCGATTCAAGTTGCTGCGGAAATCAAAAACCTTGGCCGTGATATCAAAGGTCTTAAAGTTATTGAAATCTACGGTGGTGCTTCAATTGTTGACCAAATGCGTGCTCTAAGCCGCGGTGCTCACATTGTTGTTGGTACTCCAGGTCGTGTTAAAGACTTACTAACTCGTGACCGTCTACACCTAGATGAAGCACACACATTTGTTCTTGATGAAGCAGATGAAATGCTGAAAATGGGCTTCGTAGATGACGTTACTTGGATCCTAGAGCAAGCTCCAGAATCTGCACAACGTGTACTTTTCTCTGCAACTATGCCTCCAATGGTTAAGACTATTGTTGACCGTTACCTACGTAACCCGGCTAAAGTTGACGTTGCTGGTACTAACCACACAGTTGATAAAGTAGCGCAGAACTTCTGGGTTGTTAAAGGCGTAGAAAAAGACGAAGCAATGTCTCGTCTTCTAGAAACTGAAGAAACTGACGCGTCAATCGTATTCGTACGTACTCGTCAAGACACTGAGCGTCTAGCTGATTGGCTATCTGCACGTGGCTTCAAAGCTGCTGCACTGCACGGTGATATTCCTCAGTCTCTACGTGAGCGTACTGTTGATCACATCAAACAAGGTGTTATCGACATCCTAGTTGCAACTGACGTTGTAGCTCGTGGTCTTGATGTTCCACGTATCACTCACGTATTCAACTACGACATCCCATTCGATGTTGAATCTTACATCCACCGTATTGGTCGTACTGGCCGTGCTGGACGTAAAGGTAAAGCGATCCTACTAGTTCGCACTAACCAAATTCGCATGCTTCGCACAATCGAGCGTGTAACTAAGTCTCAAATGGAAGAAATCCAACTTCCTCTACGTGACCAAGTTGCTGCTGCACGTGTTGCTAAGCTTGGCGCTGAACTTGAAACTGAGAAAGAAAGCAAAGCACTAGAAAACTTTGCAGGTCTTATCTCTACTCTTCAAGAGTCTCTAGAAGTTGATGCTGCTACTCTAGCTGCAATGCTTCTTAAGCGTCAGCAAGGTAAGAGCCCACTATTCTACGTTGGCGAAGACCCAATGATCGCTGCTATTGAGCGTGATAAGAACCGTCGCAAAGAGCGTCGTGAAGATCGTGACAACGGCCGTGACGGTGGTGGTCGCAACTTCAATACTCAAGATTGGGATACTTACCAACTACAAGTTGGCCGTGAGCAAGGCGTTCAGGTTAAAGACATCGTTGGCGCACTAGCAAACGAACTTGGCCTAACTAAAGGTTCTATCGGTGCTATCAAGCTAGACCAAGGTTCTACTTACGTTCAACTGCCAAAAGCAATGAACTCTGAAACTGCTGGTAAGCTAAGCAAACTTCGCATTCGTCAAAAAGAAGCTGGCGCTGTAGTTGTTGATTTCAATGACTTCCGTGAGCCTCGTCGTGGCGGCGGCGGTCGTGATGGCAACCGTGGTGGCAACCGTGGCGGTCGTGATGGTGGCGGCTACCGTGGTAACCGTGAAGGCGGCAACCGCGAAGGTGGTAACCGTGAAGGCGGTCGTGGTGGATACCGTGGCAACCGTGATGGTGCTCGCGATGGTAACTCTGCTGGCGGACGTGATGGCGAACGTCGTTTCGACCGTAACCGTGGTGGCGATCACCGTGGTAACTTCCGTGGCGAACGTGGCCATGGTAACGGCAATGGCGGTGGTAACCGTGGTCGTCGTCCAGAGCGCAACGAAGGTTAATCAACCTGTCGCTTAGACGCTTTAGGTCTAGACACTGAATTTAAAAGCCGAGCGTAATGCTCGGCTTTTTTGTGCCTGCTATTTGAACTTAAGCTTTGGTTGGCTCGATATTCGTAGCTAACTTACTTTAATCAAGCTTCGTTCCTGTAACTATGCTTCGTCCATGAAACTAAGCATCGCGCCTAGAACGAATGTTAGTGCCAAAACTTAGCTGTATCGCGTTCTAAGCCTATACCAAAAGAGCGTGCTACAAGATGCTAAAACAAAGAGTGAAGGCTATCTAAGCGTCGTTACAGTGCATCTATTCGTAGAGTTGTGCTCGAAGGCAATCAAAATAAGATCAGATCACTATTCTCAACTTCAGTGAGCTTTTTGATGCAAACACTGAGCAATTGAGAAATCGAGCAAAAAGTTATCGGTAATGATAAGCAGACGAAAGGGAAGGGTGGTTGTTTTTCAAGCGGATCACCTGCATTTGTTCGAGTCGCTTTAATTAACTGAATCAAGTTAAAAATAACGTGAGCACTCGTTTGCGTCACCTGTTCATTAATTTTCTTATTCAACTATTTTTTAATTCCGCTCTCGAAATAAATAATTTAATGACCAAGATCAACTTAATTGTGTTCATTTAGTGATTTTTTCAAAACAAAAGTTGAAAGATTCAAAAATTATTGAATAATGGACTTAACTAAAATTGAAGTAAACACTTCATCCAATTCGTACTGAAACAGGATCCATATCCAATGTCTAATTCGTTTGTTCTGGTTATTAACTCGGGTAGTTCATCCCTAAAATTTGCTGTAATCGATTCTGTTTCTGGTGAAGCAGTATTAAGTGGCCTAGGGGAGTGTTTTGGTCTTGAAGATGCTCGTATGAGCTGGAAATTCCAAGGCGAGAAAACTGAAATTGCCATTCAAGGTGAAGATAACCACCACAAAATTGCCATTGGCAAATTGGTTGGCCTGATGGAAGACCTAGGCTTCACGGCTGATATCGTGGCTATCGGTCACCGTATCGTTCACGGCGGTGAGAAGTTCACTCAAACGGTTCGCATTACTGAAGAAGTAACGAACGAAATTGAAAGCCTATCTGACCTAGCTCCACTTCATAACCCAGCAGGTGCTATCGGTATCCGTGCTGCAATTGAAGCTTTCCCTTCTCTACCTCAGTTCGCTGTATTTGATACTGCTTTCCACCAAACAATGCCTCAACGTGCATTCACTGGTGCAATCGCAAAAGAGCTATACACAGACTTCGGCGTACGTCGCTACGGTTTCCACGGCACTAGCCACTACTTCGTTAGCCGTGAAGCTGCGAAGATGGTTAACAAGCCAATCGAAAAATCGAGCTTCATCTCTGTTCACCTAGGTAACGGCGCATCTGTATGTGCTATTAAAGATGGTAACAGTGTTGATACTTCTATGGGCTTCACACCACTTTCAGGCCTAATGATGGGCACACGTTGTGGTGACCTAGACCCAGGCATCATCGAATACCTACTTAAGAAAGGCTGGTCACAAGAGCAAGTATTTAACTCTCTAAACAAGGAGTCTGGCTTCCTTGGCGTGTCTGGTCTTACGAGCGATGCTCGTGGCATCTTAGAAGCAATGGAAGAGGGCCACGAAGGCGCTAAGCTTGCGTTTGAGGTGTTTACTTACCGCGTAGCGAAATACGTTGCTTCTTACCTAGCAACGCTAGATTCTTTAGACGGTATCATCTTCACTGGTGGTATCGGTGAGAACTCTCTACCAATTCGTCGTGAGATCTTAAACAACCTTAAGATTCTAGGTTTCGTTGAAGATGTAGCAGGTAACGAATCTGCTCGCTTTGGTGCTGAAGGGATCATCGCTAAGTCTGAAATGTTAGACGCAGTAGCAATGGTTATCCCAACCAACGAAGAGTTGGTAATAGTACAGCAATCGTTAGAGTTACTGTAACGTATTAAAATCTATAACTAAGGGCTGAACCTCGTAAGGGGTTCAGCCCTTTTTTTGCCTAGGCTAGAACGTTTTAAGATAGGCTTATCTAAATAGGGATTAATTTGTAGTTAGTTTATAGCTATACGTAGTACAGTGTGTTTTTTGTTGTAATAGTATTGCATGGAGGCTACATGAAGTTTAGAACAGCATATATATACTCTCGCGTTAGTAAAGGAGCTCAAGCAAAAGGAGATGGTTTGAGAAGGCAAATTGAATCCGCTACGAACTTTATAAAGTCAACAAATGAGACCAATCGACGTAATGGTGGTTACACGTATCATATTGCAGATAGCCTTATTATTGATAAAGGGCTCTCTGCGTATAAAGGGCTAAATACAGAAGAGAATGCGGGATTAGGTGCTTTTTTAGAGGCATCACGAAAAGGAGAGATCGAGAAGGGGTCTTTACTCGTGGTTGAAGCAATAGATAGAATTAGTCGTTTGCCAGCAGATGATGCAAGAGAGATCTTCAGCAAGTTTAAAACTTATGGTGTAGATGTCGCTATAGTCAAATTTGGCATTATTATTCATCATAATGAGAGTACAAAACTTGAACATGATCTTTTGCTGACAGCAGCAATTCATTTAGCGCATTTAGAGAGTGACCAGAAATCAAAACGAATTAAGGCTAGGTTCGAATATAAGAGAGGTGAGGAAAAAAAAGGAGGTGAGAAACGGACATCAATTTGCCCTGCATGGATGAGGATATCTGATGATAAAAAGTCTTTTGAATTGATTCCAAATCATGAAGCAGTTTTGAAACGAATGATAGATATGAAGTTAAATGGTATTGGGTGCCTTCGTATAGCAAAATCACTAAATGAGGAAGGTATCTTAAACTTTTCTGGAAAAAAATGGCAAGTAAAGCTCGTTGAGAAGTATTTAAAAATGGAACAGTTGGTTGGCTCCTTTCAAAGAGTAGAGCATGTCCGTGATGAAGATGGGGTCATCAGAAAAAAACCATTAGGGGCACTAGAAAAACATTATTATCCGTCAATTATAGATGAAGCAACATTTTTACGGTTAAAAAAATCATTTAAGAGAGCTGGAGGTCGGCAAACTGGGGCCTATAAAAACCTATTTAGTAACTTGTTATACTGCCCAACATGCGGAACAGCGATGAGCTATTTTAAACCTAATCGTGGAAAAATTAAGATTCGTTGTAGAAAACAAATTGACAATCGAGGTTGTAATCAAAGAGCTCTCAATTACGAGGTTCTTGAAAAGCGTTTGATTGCTGCTCTTTCCGGGTTAGATTATGCAAAGATTAACAGTCAAAGCTTCGCGATGCTGGAAAAAGAGATTAGTTTATTAGAAGCTACTATTACTGATCTTGAAGAGCAACAAAAAGCAGTCGAAAGCGCTTTTCTTGATGAAGACGATGTAAGGATTCAAGTTGTCTTTAGAAGTAAAATAAAGGCCATTCTCGATAAAATAGATATGGAACGTAGTAGGTATGAGCAATTGATTGTTGTTAAACAGGACTATGATATGTCCGTTGTCAATGAATTAAAGCTTGAAAAACCAGAAGACCGAGAAAAGTATAATCAATTTGTTCGTAATTTCGTTAGCTATATTGTGGCTACCGATGATTTGGAAGATAGCCCTAGGTTTATCAGGGTGGTATTCAAAGCGCAATCAGTAGGAGAGGTTGATTTTGGCTTTAACGGTGAATTGGTAGAGAACGAAAATGCTGTTAGCGGATTATATACAAGAGAAGAAAATGTTAAAGATGTTAATGTGACAAGAACAATTTCTTTGTCAAAAGTCCTTACTTTTGATGAACAACTTAAGGAAATATTGGATGTAACGCCACCTTTAGCTCAAGATGTTCGCGAAAAAATTCGATACTACTTTGAGTTGCAGCAAGCAGTGAAAGCTAACCCCACCAAGTGGCTTAAGATCGCTAAAAATGCCCATCTTCCTTTAGCTGGAAGAGTAATTTAATACTTATATTATTTCGATTTATTAGTATGAAATGCCCCGTACCACACAATCAAGTTGACAGCAAGAGGATTTTGTGTTATTATTGCGCTCTTCCTTCTTAATCCGTTCATTAATCATATCTTCGCTGTATGGCGGGTAGTATTGTCTCATTGATTTGAGGTACACATGAATAAAGCTTCTTCTGCTAGATTATTTCAGCTCATTAAATATGCTGCTAATGATGAAGTCCTGACTCAATATTTGTTTGAATACAAATTAATTGAAATTTCTTTTTCGATAGGTTTACGCAACCTGATGGAGTCTAAAGGTATCTCTAAACAGCATATTGTTAAGTATCTGTCCTACACAACTTTGAATGGCCACATTGGATATCTAAAGCTTAAGGATAGAGTGCAGCAAGTACAGCTAGTCTTCGGGGTAGTCGAGGTATCAAGAGAGGATGCTTCTATCACAGGGTTTTCTATCTGCCTATGTTTGGATGAAGAGGAAAAGGAGTTCGGATTATTGTCAACTCATAGACAAGTGTGCGAGATCGATTCCCCCTTAACTTAGTTATAAGGAGTGCGATTGAACTTCATTACTGAACTAACTAGAACTAATTATTTCAAACAACGTCCCCGATCACTGCGGTTTTCAAGACAACAACAACTTCTTTTCTACATTAACAAACACATTTTATCGACTCTTGTTCATGCGAAAAACAAACAGGTTGCACGTTTAAGCGGTGCCAGCCTTACGGTTGAATTTCATCCAACATTTGAAAAGCTATCAACTAACGCTAAAGCGATTATCAAAGACTCCATCCACCAATCGATTGATATGCGGGAGCCTCAGCATACTTTTGATACGCTGAGAGTGGGGTTCGTTCCTTACTACAAATTATTGCTTTGTTGGCAGGTTGATTACCTATGTGATTCAAAGCCCGTGTCTGTGTTAGATATTCGCGGTGATGTATTGAGCAACATTGTGTTCAAAGTAACGCTCACACTGGATAGTACGGGAGAAAAATTATGATTGGAGGTGTAATCGGCGATATTGCGGGAAGCTGTTTTGAAGGCCAGAGAGGAGTTGAGCTAAAAACATATAACTTACCGATGAGCAAGATTTTTTCAGGTTGTGCAAGAGCAACGGATGATAGTGTATTACTAGCAGCGACGGCTCAAGCGATGCTTGATGAGAGTGATGATTTTTCTTTGTACTATAAACGATTTGCGCAACAACACCCTAGTGCGGGTTACGGTCCGGGGTTTTCGAGTTGGCTCAGAGGAGAGAATGCGGAATACCAATCGTTTGGCAATGGTGCAGCGGTAAGAGCTGGTGTCCTTGGTTATCTGACTAGCGAAAGTGACGTGTTACACATGGCGCGTAAATCGGCGGAAGTATCACATCAGCATGATGAGGGCGTAGCGGGTGCAGAATCGATGGCGTGGGTTATTTGGGCGGTCAGACAAGGCATATCAAAGGATGAAATCAGTCAGGAGTTATATCAACGTTGGAATTACTACGTTTCACCTGAACCGTCACATGATCTACTCGGAATTCGCATGAATGGAGGCTTTGATTCGTCAGCAGTTAATACCGTGCCAATTTCGATGTTCATCGCTTTATTTAGTGCGACCACTTTTGTGAAGGCAATTCGAAGCACGCACTATATCGGAGGTGATGTTGACACGATGGCCTCAATGGCTGGCTTGATAAAAGCTCAATATGAGACTATTCCACCCGAATGGGAAACACAAGCAAAGCGAATTTTGTGGAAAAAGACACCCAAAATTTTAGAGACTTTAGAGCAATTTGAAGCGAAATATGAGCAATTTCATTTATTGCCATTTTGAAATGATGAGGAGATTTAAGTATGCCGATATCACCTGGGTTATTGTTTTTTGTCATCTTGGGGCACTTTTTCTCGGAGTTTGCTAGCGATATAGCGGCTGGCTTAGTCAATGACATTTATTGGTCATGGCTTCGTTATGACTGGGTGAAGTCTCTATATTTTGAACTAAAAAGAAATACTATCATCAGCTATATCTTTTTTGGGAGTCCGTTTTTCATACTCGCTGTTTTGAGCGGTATACCACGCCACCGACGTTAATAGTCGATTGGCTCTGTATTTATCCATACGGAGGCTAGAATGAGTAACGTCGCATCCATTGTTGGTAGGAAGTGGAGCTTGAACAATGGTTCACTCCATTTTCACCATTAAACGTCTGATTTCGCCAGGACATTGTTTGCTTATCGACTTCTTGTTTCATCGCATCAAAGTTGTGATTGGATTTATAGACATGCTGATGAGGCGAGTAGTGGAGTAAATTTTGTTGGTACGTTAGAAGAGAGAGGTTGTCTAAGTACGCTCTAAACTCAATCGATTCATCGTCAAGCCCAAAAATCATTTTCATGAGTAGCAGCATATTAGCCACAGCAATCGCTTGTTCTTTTTGTCGACGAGATGTCATCAGCGTAAAATCCGCCCAAGCGCTATTGTTTCTCTTTCTGACGAATAAGGGGGCGTTTACTCTTTTTATGCATTCAACTTCTTTCTTTGACACTTTTACACTAAATTGTGCGTATAGCGGAGTGTCCTGAGAAAGCCCTAAAGCAAAATCGTCACGGCTCGGTTTGTAGCTCACGCCATTTTTCAGTAATGCTTGGAATGTTAACTGTGTTTTTTTAATTCGTGTACCGGATAGCCACAGCCCTTCTTTGTTCGAATATGAAAGACCTCTTATCTCGCATTCGTTGTTCAATGTTGCTTTCACTGCGATGTCTTTGCTGGCGAGCATACCCACAAACTGAGTCATGCTTCTAGGCGTTCCGTGCTGAGCGTATAGCAGCTTAATAGCAACGCGAATAGAATGGGCAGAGTCGGATTTTTGGGCTTGTATACGACCGCCAGCGGCCTTAATTTGAGGTTTTGTATAGTTGTGTCCAAAACCTTCATAGGGGTTGTCGACTTTTGTTAAGTTATAAGCTTGTTCAAAGTGACGCATGATAGGCCAACCTTTTTCATAGTCTTTGTAGGTTGAGACTAATGGTCCTCCTAATTCAAGCTTGACACGGGAGGCTAAAATATGGACATGTTCAATCTTATCACTATGTTTACATGCTATCCAATGGCATTTATCGTAGCCAAGCTTTGACATGTATTCTTGACAGACCTTTTCCCATTCTTGTGAGGAGAGGTGTTCGTTTGGCGCTAAACTGATGATAAAATGTTTGTAGAGTTTTTCACCTTTACCGGTGTGCAGTTCTTGGCTACTCTGAAAGGCCATAGACACCCCCTCTAGTTCATATGCTCCGTCTACCCCAGGGCGGGATCGCAC
>NZ_JBFRVD010000069.1:0-534 GCF_041474985.1 Vibrio sp. 10N.222.49.C9
GTATGCTGCACTGCCTTACGCCTCTATCTATCTGGATGACAGTAAACTGCTCAATGGCAAGCCTGCTCAAGATATGGCGCAGTTAATGCAGGAGAAAGGCATTGAAGTGGATAAGAACTTCAACGAGCCTGCCGATCATCTCGCCTTAGAATTGGACTTCCTTGGTAACCTGATTATTCGCTCCAATGAGCTAGAACAAGAGTCTCACCTTGAACAAGCACTAGCTGAACAAAAGGCGCTTATAGAAGAGCACATCCTTTCTTGGATACCGCAATTTTCTGAAAACTGCACTCAATATGATGAGTTTGGTTTTTACTCTTCCGTCGCCGAATTGCTCGTTAACTTCTGTGAATTAGATTGCCGCTATTTGGGCAATGAGTATTAGATTCACATTATGGCCATAAATGCATTGTCAGCACTTGCATTTATGGCTAGACTGCCCGGCGCAATCGTTTGCAGTATAGGCTAAGAGTGCTAACCTCTTCCTAACCTTCCATTTTCAATAACCCTCAGTTTTCTTTACAAGGTATAGCA
>NZ_JBFRVD010000070.1:0-714 GCF_041474985.1 Vibrio sp. 10N.222.49.C9
GTACAATAGGTGAATATATGAAAAACGTATTTAGTGTGGCGCTCGTAGCGCTTCTAGGATCTACATCGCTGATGGCCCAAGATTACAATGAAGTAATTGATTCAGTGGGCGAAAGGGTGTCGTATGAGTTGCTGTCCAAGGAGGATGCAACTCAAGGTTCAGGCGGGAATTATACAGTGGGTGAGGCTGCGTACTCTGCTAATGTCATAAGGGCGTCTCAGGCGACAACGGTGGACAGTGTAGAGCGTCAAAATATTATTGATGAGTCTCGTGGAGGCACGATTGCTCAGGCGACTCATTCAAACACCAGTTATATGGCAAGCAGATTGTCCGATACTGAGCGTAACTACCTAATCAATGAAAGTGCGAAGGTGATGTGTGCGTCGATAGTAGGTACAACGAGGTCGGACAGCGGTAATTATTGCTCGAGCCAGGACAGGGTTTATTGGAATGCTACGTATCGCACCGACTACACCTGGGCGGGGTCAATTTGCAATATTGTTGAGGTTCGGACGTCTTATAGTGAAAAGTCGTTTTCTCGTGATTGCGCAGGTACTGGTGGTAGTGGTAGAGATAGGTGATGGTAATGAAGAATGTATTTGGTGTGTTTTTAATGCTTGCGTCATCTTTTGCGATGGCTCAAGGGAGTTTGAATTATGATGATTACTTGAGGGGTGTGAATCCTTCAAATATTGTAAGTGAGGGTCTTTATGA
>NZ_JBFRVD010000071.1:0-266 GCF_041474985.1 Vibrio sp. 10N.222.49.C9
AAGTGCGATCCCGCCCTGGGCTCTGGGAGGCGTGGTGGGCACAAGTACAAGAGAGTGGAATTAAGCCATTGAAAGAGTTCGCACGAAAACTGAGTCCTTATCTTCACGGTATTATCGCATCGGCAAGTTATCCGCTAAACACCTGCACCCTAGAAGGGATAAACAACAAGATAAAGCTAATCAAGCGAATGGGGTATGGGTATCGAGATACCGACTACTTCTTCTTGAAGATAAAAGCGGCTTTCCCCGGAAAGCCGCGATGAACC
>NZ_JBFRVD010000072.1:0-213 GCF_041474985.1 Vibrio sp. 10N.222.49.C9
CTACTTGGAGGTTGTGGCCTAGAGCCGTGGCTTTCGGAGCTAACGCGTTAAGTAGACCGCCTGGGGAGTACGGTCGCAAGATTAAAACTCAAATGAATTGACGGGGGCCCGCACAAGCGGTGGAGCATGTGGTTTAATTCGATGCAACGCGAAGAACCTTACCTACTCTTGACATCCAGAGAAGCCAGCGGAGACGCAGGTGTGCCTTCGGGA
>NZ_JBFRVD010000073.1:0-6295 GCF_041474985.1 Vibrio sp. 10N.222.49.C9
GCGAAATCTTTAGCAACACCACCGTACACTTTTGCAAGTGTAGTACAGATAGCAGCAGTTAGAGTTGTTTTACCGTGGTCAACGTGGCCGATAGTACCAACGTTTACGTGCGGTTTCGTACGTTCAAATTTTTCTTTAGACATGGGGTGTCCCTCTAGGTACGGATTAGGTGGCTTAAAATAAGACCACGCAACCAAAAAAATGGTTTTCTTTATTAAAGGAGAAGAAGCTTTAGACTGGTGTTAATACCCAGAGTCGAACTGGGGACCTCACCCTTACCAAGGGTGCGCTCTACCGACTGAGCTATATCAGCACACAAAATGAGTTGGAGCGTGCAGCGGGAATCGAACCCGCATCATCAGCTTGGAAGGCTGAGGTAATAGCCATTATACGATGCACGCAACACGTAACTCTGTTTGAGCTATTTAACCTTTAGAATATGGTGGAGAGGGACGGATTCGAACCATCGAAGGCAGTGCCAACAGATTTACAGTCTGCTCCCTTTGGCCACTCGGGAACCTCTCCAAATTTTGAGCTTTCTCTCGCTTGCCTTATAGGAAGGGAGAAAGTGGTGCCGACTACCGGAATCGAACTGGTGACCTACTGATTACAAGTCAGTTGCTCTACCTACTGAGCTAAGTCGGCACAAGTGGGGCGCATTTTATTGAATGATTTTCCACCTTGCAATAGTAAATTGAAAAAAAGTGCAAAATTCTCTGACCAAACTCCTACATACGGCTATTTAGCTCAAGGTTTACGTCTTTAACCCGCATCTAGTACAGGAAGATATTTTATTTATCTATCGCTTGATGTATTTTCCATGCACTTGTTTTGTTATCCACTATAGAGTTTTGTATGAGCCCATTTATGTCATTTGACCGCGAACGTTGGTCTGAGCTAAGGAATTTAGTTCCGATGACACTTTCTGAGAGCGACTTAAAAGAGCTTCAAGGCATCAATGAAAAGCTCACAATGGAAGAGGCAGTAGAGATCTATCTACCGCTATCTCGTCTATTGAACCTCTATGTGGCAGCCAGACAGAATAGAAACTCGGTACTCCACCAATTTCTAGATAAGAAAGAGAAAGCGCCACCTTTTATCATCGGTATTGCGGGTAGCGTAGCTGTTGGCAAAAGTACCACTGCGCGTCTGCTTAAAGCCCTACTCTCTCGCTGGGAAAACCACCCAAAAGTTGAACTAGTGACAACCGATGGCTTTTTATATCCAAACGAGGTGTTAAAAGAGAAAGGGTTGATGAGCAAAAAGGGCTTTCCTGAATCTTACGATATCAAGCGTTTAGTGAACTTTGTTTCGGATGTAAAAGCTTGCAAGAGAAATGTCACAGCCCCTGTTTACTCGCATCTTACGTACAATATTACTGATGACGTTAAGTGCGTCGACCTACCAGATGTGCTTATTATTGAAGGGCTTAATGTTTTACAAACCGGAATGAATTATCCACACGAGCCACATCGCGTGTTTATTTCAGACTTCCTTGATTTCTCACTCTATGTTGACGCTGATAGCCAACAAATCAAAGAATGGTACGTCAATCGCTTTATGAAATTCCGCGATGGCGCGTTTACTAAGCCTGGCTCTTACTTTAGTCATTACACTAAATTATCGAACCAAGCCGCATTGGACAAAGCAGAAGGTATCTGGAGTTCAATTAATGGCTTGAACCTTGAACAAAATATCCTTCCGACAAGAGAAAGGGCTCACCTGATTCTACGTAAAGGCGCAGATCATATGGTTGAAGAAGTGTTACTAAGAAAATAGTAACGCCTTAGTCGCCTTTTCTTAGCGATATCTCGCCACCAATATAGCTCTCGACACCATTCTCAGTTTTGAGCAATACAGCACCTTGTTCATCGATGCCTTGAACAACACCTTCAATTTCTCTAGGTCCAATGATCAATCTAACATTGCGACCTAAGAAATTATCCAAGCGGTTCCAACGCTCTAAAAAATTGGACATTCCTTTCAACTCGTAGTCGACAAGTGACTTATCCCAAGCATTGATCAGAGCCTGCGCTAACTGGTTACGGTCTGGCACCTTCCCATCACACACTTCTTTAAGGGAAGTCCATGGCTGGCCAATACCTGATGTTGTTGGATCCATGGATAGGTTTAGCCCTAAACCAATCACAATATGCGCAGCGCCGCCAGACTGTCCTGACAGCTCGACCAAGATACCTGCAAGCTTCTTGTCATTGTGGTAAAGGTCGTTCGGCCATTTAAGCTTTACACCTTCTACGCCCATCTCTTCCAAAGCTTCAACAACAGCTACACCAACCACAAGGCTTAAGCCCATTGCGGCAGCCATCCCCGCGTCGAGTCTCCAATACATTGAAAGATAGAGGTTTGCACCAAATGGTGATACCCACTCTCGTCCACGGCGTCCACGACCCGCAGCTTGATATTCAGCAATACAGACAGAACCCGATTCGAGGGTGTTAGTGCGCTCTAATAGGTGTTGGTTTGTAGAACCTATGATGGGAATGAGTTCAAGAGAAGCATCGCGACTAACTGCAGACAATTTGTCTTGGTCAAGCATATCCAAACGACTGGCTAGTTTGTAACCCTTGCCTTGTACTCGGTAGATATCTAAACCCCACTCTTGAATACCTTTAATGTGCTTACTGATAGCCGCTCGTGATACGCCAATCATTTCACCTAGGTCTTCACCTGAATGAAACTCACCGTCAGCAAGACATCTCAATAGTGCAAGCTTGGTACTGTGCTCTCTCATGCCAATGACTCCAAAGCCTTATCCAAGTTTGTCTCGCAGTCTCGTCCCATAAAGCGCACTTCATGTTCCAATCGAATATCGAATTTATTCAAAACGGACTGGCGCACTCGCTCTGCAAGCTTAAGGATATCCACAGCAGAAGCCTCATCATAATTGATAATAACCAATGCTTGGTTGGGGTGAACCTGAGCGCCACCTTCTGTCACACCCTTGAACTGGCATTGATCAATCAGCCAGCCAGCAGCAACTTTGATCATGTCATTACTCTCATAACCAACCATATTTGGATATAGAGCTAACAAGCGATCAAAATGATCTTTGGTGATCACAGGGTTTTTGAAGAAGCTACCCGCATTCCCTTGTACTCTAGGGTCTGGCAGCTTACTTGAACGGATAGCACACACTTCATCAAATATAGTGCGAGGGGAGAGCGTATCGGCTGCTAGGCTTTTTAACGGGCCATAGTGATTGCATGGCTCCCACTCTTTCGGCAACGTTAAACCAATCGCAACAACAATCGCTTTATCGTAGAGAGCGTGTTTGAAAATAGAATCTCGGTAACCAAAGAGACACTCTTCTTTGCTTAATCGCTTAACTGTATAAGTATCCAGACACAGGATATCGACATACTCGCATACGTCTTGTAGCTCAACACCATACGCACCAATATTCTGAATCGGAGCAGAGCCGGAACAGCCGGGTATCATTGCTAGGTTTTCTAGACCACCCAGCCCTTTATCCACACTCCACTCAACCAAGCTTGGCCAATCCTCGCCACCACTCACATGCAGTAGGTGATGACTGTCCGTCTCGGCCAGCTCAATCCCGGCTAATTTATTCACGATGACCAGGCCAGCGAAGTGCTCAGTAAAAAGCATATTACTGCCCTTACCCAGTATTAACTTAGGCAAAGCTGACCATTTAGGGTCTTTGTAAAGCGAAATAAGTTCTTCGGTAGTGGTGACTTCAACCAACGCATCACACGTCTGATCGATGGAAAAAGTATGAACATTTTTTAAACTAGCATTGAGATGGAATTGCATGGCGATATTCAATTAACTTACACTGCGGTCATTCTACAGCAGATAAACCAATGGCGCAGTGACTGAATGAACAATGTCATCATTACTCAATTAGACCCAGTAAAGGTTCCCCTAGTTAAACGTTTCTATAAAGAACATTACCCAACGGGAAAAGCGAATAAGAGTGAACTGATCTATTCGTTATTGCTGAATAACGAACTGTGCGGTGTCGTGCGTTTTCGTACAATAGAAAATAATCGCTTACTTACCGGTATGGCGATATCAAAACAACATCGTGGTCAGCAATTAGGCTCCCAGCTTATGGATTATTGTGCGCAACATACGCTTACGGAAGATGATTACTGCTTTGCGTACGCTCATCTCACCAATTTTTACGCGCGACACAAATTCGTACAAGTAGACCCTAAAGATCTACCAAATGGTTTAAGAGTTTTATACGAGCGCTATTCGAATAGCGGAAAAGATCTCATTCCTATGCATTATCAGCAAAATTGTTAGAGAATGCCTCGATTATCTAGTATTTGGTGCTATCCCTTTGGTAAAATTAAAGGTTCGCAATTTTGCATATTTTTAAGGTAAAACAGTCAATATGATTGCCAGTAGGAATCCATTCATACAGTTGCCAACCATAGCGCAGAATCCTGACAAGTTTGAAGTACTACTATCAGCGCAAGAGTTTCGAACTCGCCTACTTGATGAAATATCTCGCGCAACGACTCGTATTAGTTTAGTCGCTTTGTATCTTGAAGATGATGAGGCTGGCCGTGAGATCCTAACTGCCTTATATGAAGCAAAGCAAAAGAATCCAGAATTAGACGTGAGCGTTTGTGTCGATTGGCACCGGGCGCAGCGTGGATTGATTGGCGCAGAGTCTTCTGAAGGCAATGCAGCCATGTATAAAGAGTTCGCAGAGAAATATCAACATTCTGTGCCTGTCTATGGCATTCCCGTTCGCGGCAAAGAAGTCTTTGGCGTATTGCACTTAAAAGGCTTTATCGTCGATGATAGCGTGATATACAGCGGTGCAAGCCTTAACAATATCTATCTGAATTACCATGACCGCTATCGCTTTGATCGTTACCATGTTTTAAACAATGCAGCTCTTGCTGACTCAATGTTTGCCTACGTACACGAACAGATGGTTGCGGACAGCGCTGTTTATGACCTGGCTGATAAGAACAAGCCTGCGACCAAAGAACTGAAACCAGCGATTCGTCAGTTTCGAGCATCATTGGCAAGGTCTCAGTATCAATTCGAAGGGCAAGAGGTTTCAGCAGAGCAAGTGGCTGTAACACCATTGGTTGGTATCGGTAAAAGACGTAACCGTCTGAATCAGGGAATCAACCAACTCGTCGCTCAAGCTAAAGATGAAATCTTCATCTGCACACCTTACTTCAACTTCCCACCTAGCCTAGCTAAAGAAGTGAAGAAAGCACTTAAGCGTGGCGTAAAGGTCAGCATTGTTGTTGGTGATAAGACAGCGAATGATTTCTTTATCTCACCAGAAGAAGAGTTTAAAACGATTGGTGGTTTGCCATACCTTTACGAACTGAACTTACGCCGTTTCGCTAAAGCGAATGAAGCTCATATTGCTAGCCGTAATCTATCAATTCGACTTTGGCAACACGATTCCAATAGCTTCCACCTAAAGGGCATTTGGGTAGATAAGCGCTACATGCTACTAACAGGTAATAATCTAAATCCACGCGCATGGAAGTTGGATCTAGAGAACGGTATCTTTATCCAAGATAACTACCATCACCTAACAGACAAGTTTCAGGCTGAAGTGGATAACATCCTTCAACACACTCAGCTTATCTGTACTTATAAGCAGTTAGACAAGGTAGAGAGCTACCCGATGGAAGTTCAGAAGTTGATTCGTAAGATCACTCGTGTGAAAGCCGATAGGGTGCTTAAGCAAATACTGTAGTCGATGTATTAGAGACACTATTTATCAACGCCTAGCAAACGCTAGGCGTTTTTGTATCTACGAGATAGCTATTTAGGTTTGTTTGATGGTCTTTCGAATCAACATCTCTATTTATGCATAGTGAGTGTGATAGCTTGAAGTGTTAAGCATCCTACCTTTTCCTTAGTCAGTCTCAGGGTTCCAGATACGTGTATCAGGTATGGTTTAGATAGCAGCTAAACGAGTACCAATACGAACATAATCGACAATTACCCTTTACGTATTCAAGCAATAAAGTCTCACTCCTTAGGGCGAAGTACGTACGCGATAGAGAATTTCACATAGTAAAACAATCAGATTAGTGCTCTGCTCTATTTAGCTTAAGAGTTAGAAGTGACCACCTATATTCCCAAGCAGCACCTCCCGATATATAGAGAAGTACTTCATAGCTAGCGATAAGGATCTACTACTAAAACCCAAAACACATACGCAGGAAACGACGAAAGCCTAGTCGTCAGACTAGGCTTGCTGATATGTGCCGGAATAGCATGAAGTGCAGGGGCTCGGTGTCTTTATACCAATTAAAGTAAA
>NZ_JBFRVD010000074.1:0-209 GCF_041474985.1 Vibrio sp. 10N.222.49.C9
CGTTTACCTTGCTTGAGTTGCTTCCACTGTTGAATCGCTTCCTCATCAATCCAGAATGTCAGTGAACCACGATTGATTAGGGCTTGGTTATATTGTTTCCAGTTAGTTGTTCTGTAGCGAGGCTTTGGCATTGCTCTAAGTATGTGAGTGAACTTAGATGATCTGATCGTAGCTTTAAGCATTAGTTCCCTGATTTAGGAAACAAAGCC
>NZ_JBFRVD010000075.1:0-314 GCF_041474985.1 Vibrio sp. 10N.222.49.C9
GGTGTGACCTACGATGGCGGCGACGGTATCTTGACCGACAACGGCAACGGGACTTACACCTTTGCGCCGAATGAAAACTTCAATGGTGACGTAAACTTCGGCTTCGATGTGTCAGATGGCACCGATACGGTATCTGCCAACATCGATGTGAGTGTAACTGCCGTTGATGATGCACCAGTGTCTGGTGACCTAGCGTACTCAATCGATGAAGACGGTTCTATCCGTTTAAGCCAAGAGCAATTGCTATCACAAGCATCTGACGTAGAGGGCGATGACCTGACTGCTAGCGGCCTAACGGTTGGTGGAGATGCGAC
>NZ_JBFRVD010000076.1:0-302 GCF_041474985.1 Vibrio sp. 10N.222.49.C9
TACGATGGCGGTGACGGTATCCTTACTGATAACGGTAATGGTACTTACACCTTTGCGCCAAACGAGAACTTCAATGGTGACGTAAACTTCGGCTTCGATGTATCAGACGGCACCGATACGGTCTCTGCCAACATCGATGTGAGTGTAACTGCGGTTGATGATGCACCTGTGTCAGGCGATTTAGCGTACTCAATCGATGAAGATGGTTCTATCCGTCTAAGCCAAGAGCAACTGTTATCACAAGCATCTGATGTTGAAGGCGATGACCTTACTGCTAGCGACCTTACGGTTGGTGGAGATGC
>NZ_JBFRVD010000077.1:0-247 GCF_041474985.1 Vibrio sp. 10N.222.49.C9
TAGCGTACTCAATCGATGAAGATGGTTCTATCCGTCTAAGCCAAGAGCAACTGTTATCACAAGCATCTGATGTTGAAGGCGATGACCTTACTGCTAGCGGCCTAACGGTTGGTGGTGATGCGACGGTTGTAGCTAACGATGATGGCAGTTTCACCATCACGCCAGATGAGAACTTCAATGGCGACATTGATATCAGCTTCGATATCTCAGATGGTACCAATACCGTTCAAGCATCAGCTGACCTAAC
>NZ_JBFRVD010000078.1:0-4565 GCF_041474985.1 Vibrio sp. 10N.222.49.C9
TTGAGCTTGAGATGTTACAACGCTCAAGTGGGCGAAATCATGGCGAATGTCAAAGCGATTAACAAAGTCATAGGACTAGGTATGCCCGTTAGAAGCTAACGGCTAGCTACATATGGTGTCGTTGATCTTCAAGCTGATTTGATCAACAACGCCTGGTGAAGAAGGCGCGAGCTGCCTTCTCGTCACGGTATTCGCACAGTAAAAAATCAATCACATTACCGCATTTATCAACGGCTCGGTAATAATACTTCCACTGGCCTTTGACGTTAATGTAAGTCTCATCCATCCGCTACGAAGTAGCGACAGGCTTCTTTCTTCGGTGTGCTCTGTGCTCCAATAGTGGGGCGTATTTGATAACCCACCGATTGATGGTTGAGTGATCAACATCGATACCTGGCTCATTGAGTATCTCTTCGGTTTCACGGTAGCTCAGCTTATAAGAAACGTAATAACGAACAGCCGGAAGAATGATGTCGGAAGGAAAGTGGCGCCTGTAAATTTGATGGCCATAGCGTCGGCAGTGGTGAATTTTGATGAAGAGTTTAACCTATCACCACTGTTTACGACAGAACCTGTAATTGTAATATTGTCCACCTTTTCTGATTTTTAAGTCTAATATTAGAAGATTGATTTTGGTATTCAAAGCGTGATAGCAATGTTCTTTACTTTCGATATTGAAGAGGTAAGTGATGACAAAAGCATTTTTGGTCTTGATCGGAGTTGTACTTTTCGGTTGTCGTGATGATTCTACTGAGTTCAGCTTTACCCCTGCTCCTGAAGAGGAATCACCTCAACCCATTACTTTTGAGGCTCAAATAGGTGAAGTGACTATACAAGGCCTCAAAGAACCAATAATCACAGTCGCCCCTTCACTTTCTGCGACTGAAGACGGTATCTCACTGGTTACAATAGAAACGTTCAAAGGGATACCTTATGCTTACTCGGGCGATAGTAGCGAAGGTGATTTTTTCTTCGGTGCGCCTGACCGTTTTGAACACAGTGTGATGCTGCCTCTAGCACAAGCGGTGACCGAAAATAATTCGTATACAGACTTTGGGAACATATGCCCTCAGTTTGGCTCAACAGAATTGTACTCAGAGACCTGCCTTTACTTGAACGTATGGAGACCTAATAATGCGACTTCAGGTGATTTATTACCTGTGTATGTTTATATCCATAGTGGTTCGTTTGAAACGGGATCTGGACACCTGCCCAATATAATTCCAGATGTCGCCGTTGCACAAAGTACAATGAGTGATAACCCCTTTATCGCTGTTACTTTTAACTACCGTCTTGGTTTATTGGGAAAACGGTGGGTTGAAGATGCAGGTCAAACGAAAGGAGGCAACTTTGCGGTTGGTGATCAAAAGCGAGCTCTAGAGTGGGTTAGCCAACATATCGAAGACTTTGGCGGAGATAGTACAAACGTCACTGTATTTGGGCAAGGTGCTGGTGCGACATCAATTAATGCGCTTCAGCAAACAACCAGTGGAGAGCGCGATCCTGAAGATGATATTGCCGGTAATTTCTTTAGCAGAGCGATTATGCAAAGTTTACCGCTCGGACTTTCATTTGAATCATACGCTGCAGCGAAAGACCAATACGACACTTTAGAAACTGCAATGGCAACGCTGTATCCTGATTTAAGTATTAACCAATTGACGGTTGATCAGATTTTAGAACTACAAAAACAAGTAAAAGCAGAAATAACGGGACGCTTGTTTGGTTTACCTGACCAAACCATCGAAAGTATGGTCAGTGACATCTTGGGCTGGATTGAAGATGGCGATAGCACGGAATCGATTGTGGCGAAGCTTACTTTGAAATACGCATCGGATATTGCAGCAATCGAACCGCGAGCGAAATTACTTCCCTTTTCACCCTACATTGAGTCCCATCGTGAGTGCATAAAGACATTCCTTGGGGTTTGCACAGAATATGAGGAATACCCAGGCTATCACGTAACAAGCCTCGCTCATGAAGCTCCTTTAACCGTCCCTTCTATTATAGGATTTAATAACAATGAAACGGATAGTTATATAGCGGAGTTAAAGTTACTATTCTTGATTAATATAGAATTATTACCGGGTATTAAATTACTTGATGTTGTCCTATTTTTAATAGGAGATAGTGATGATATTCGTGATTTGCCACAAATAGCAGATATACCTGCGTACACGTTAATATCATCAATCCTATATGTAGATCGGTTGACCGACACGCCTTTACGCTTTGATGATTTCTCACCATCGGAAAATCCTACCACTTTAGATGGGGTATCAGAAGAGATAAGAAAGTTTAATCAATTAAATAATCAATTGATATATAAATGTGCTATTCGTGATTACGCAAAAGAAGTCGATCATGACATCACTCCTATCATTTATCATTTTGACTATGTCGCAAGTTTTAATAACCAGCTGATTGAAGACTCTATTTTTGACACAATAGGTAATTTGGCTTGCTTCGGTGGAAAAGCCTGTAACCAAGCTGAAATTCCTTTTGTATTTAATCGATTATATAACCAAAGCGGATCGAAGATAGCGCCTGATGAAGGTGACCTTCTTCTTATGGGAGAAGTATCGAGTTTGTGGTTTAGCGATGAATTATTCAACCCTGAATATCGATACCAAGAAGATACAGATAACATATTGGTGATAGTTAATAATGCCACGGATGATGGTGGCGAAATAAACAAGAATATTACAGCGTGGGATGCTACGATAAATATGGGTATTGATGCTAGCACATCACAAGGTATTTGTGATGCTATTTACTAAGTCGTCTTTTATTACAGTGAGGTAGGAATGATGCTACATAGAGTTTGTTGGATAGAGATGAAAGTAAATCATCGAAATTTTTTTTTATTTTATTTCGTAGATCTTGGTGCGTAAGTTTCTTTTCTTTTATTTTGATACTCTCTAATATTGCTAATGCAAAAGAAGCTTCGTTTTTTGAGCAGTATGGCATACCGGAACACCTACCTAAGTATGGTATTAGTACTTTATCTCAAGGTGATCATATTGTTGAGCACGTTCGTAAAGTCACTTCAATTAATGAGGAGGCTTCATCTTCATCTTTTTATTTAGTGCAAACAACAGATTTAAAGGGAAATATTGATTTGAGGATTAAATATTTTCAGGATCAAATTTCTCAAATAGATGGTGAACCTTCACTCTCAGAAGATGGTGGAGCGATAGACTCCATTGAATATTTGACTAAAACAGAATATCGACTTCGCGCCTACTCAGATAGTTACGATCGGTCTTCGGTTACCGTTGAAGAATTAGATGAACGTCGTGCAATTGTACGTTTTAACTATTCTAAGTATCAACTACCTCAAGATGTCGCCTATTTTCGTTTCATGCGAGTTGAGATAAGTGTTGAAGATCGCAAGCCTGTTAAAATGGTGATCACTAATTCGCAACCATTTACCTATGGTACTTATAGAATTGAGGATTATAGACAAGAAATCTTAATCAGTGAGCGTTACAATGGTCAATTTTACGTTAAAAGCAAAACCATTGTGGCAAACGGAGTAACTAGAAAAAAAGAAAAGCTTACTCTGTCATTGCTCATGACTCCCGTCGCTTTTTATGACGATGTAGATGGTGTCGAAGTTCTAGATAGTGAAAAGCTTGAAGAAGCATCAGATCCTCGTATTCGAGAAGAAAAGGTCGAGGTCAGTAGTTTTTTCCCACTGATGGGAGACTTAGTCCGTAGACAAGGTATTGATATTCCTCTTCCATACGGTTTTTCTGTCGCTTATCGCAATCAAGATATGGATCTTGGCTTTCAATCTTTTAATTTAGGTCTCGGAGCATTAGGCCTTCAGAATTTAGATAAGGACTTTGAACCGACAGAGACCTTCGCCAAAGTTAATGCTGAGAGTTTTAGTATAAGGGGAGATGTCTATATTTTGCCTTTCTGGAATGTTTACGCTTTAGCTGGAAAGATTAAAGTTAAGGCAACCATTGATGCGCAATATACATCGGAGAGTTTAAACGAAGTTAAAGATAGTTTAAACGGCATCGATCCTGGATTAGGTGATGCCTTATGTAGTGCGCTAAGCAATGAAGGACTCCCTCTGTGTAGCCCTGGTCGATTGAAGCTTCCTTTAAGTCTTGACTATGATCTGTTAGGTGTGGGTACTACACTAGCCGTCGGGTATAAAGAATTTTTCGCCACGCTTAATATGACCGCATCTCAAACACGATTAGAGGGCTCTTCGAGCTGGGGTGATACTCTGTTTGTTGCTCAACCAATGGTTGGTTATCAGCTTGTTGATTATAGAGCTCAGTTATTAATTGGTGCTGAATATCAAGGCTTAGATTCTACGTTATCCGGTAATCTAGGTTATGTAGATGCGTTACAAGGTGAGTTCACTTATGACGTTGATGTTTCTCTAAATCAATGGGCTTATTTGATTGGTTTTAATAAGCAAATAGGTAAACACTATAATATCACAGCCCTTTATAATAAAGGTGAAACAAGAGAAGCATATACAGTTAGTTTGGGCTATCGATGGTAAATGATTGTGTTAATACCAGGGCGGGATCGCACTT
>NZ_JBFRVD010000079.1:0-428 GCF_041474985.1 Vibrio sp. 10N.222.49.C9
TGTGCCCCGAGTATATAAGTGGTCATTAAGTCCTTATTGATATTCAATATTTCTGTAAGATAGCTGTCTTGCCGTGGATTTAAGTTGCCTCTATTTTTCAACAACACCCAGCGTGAGCGCTTGACCCATTGCCTCGCTTTTTTATCTTGCTTGAGTTTGTTGGCTTGGTCGACTCTGACTCTATCCATTACCTCACGACCGAACTTAGCAACAACATGGAATAAGTCGTAAACGATTTTTGCGTTCGGGCAGTGCGCTTGAACTTCAAGGTCAAAAGCCGTATTCATGTCCATCGCGACCGCTTCGATATTATTGCCATGCTTGCCTAACAGCTCGAAGAACGGTCGTATGTCCTTGCGGCTACGGCCTAACCCTATCCAAATGACTTGGTGAGTCTTAGCGTCAGCAATGACCGTGGCATACCGATG
>NZ_JBFRVD010000080.1:0-335 GCF_041474985.1 Vibrio sp. 10N.222.49.C9
GAATTACACTGACCCCCAAAGGGATTAGGTACATAGCACCAGAGGATATGATTGACTGCTTAACCGCGAAGTAAGCGCCACCCACATTTAGAACCCCAGATTTTAAGGCCTGACCTGCCGAACCAATACCCGCAACCCTTTCCGCTGTCGTTATATCAGTAAGCGTATCAACACTCTTCTTTGTCCACGCAGATGCTTGTTGGCCTAACAGTTTACCTTCATCCGTCTGAAGCAAAGAGCTATCAGCAAGCGAGTTTACATAACCCAACTGTGTCAACTCTCTTCGAACATCCGCATCAGTAACCTGCCCATAGAGATTAAAGAAATCTCTAAGG
>NZ_JBFRVD010000081.1:0-216 GCF_041474985.1 Vibrio sp. 10N.222.49.C9
CTACTTGGAGGTTGTGGCCTTGAGCCGTGGCTTTCGGAGCTAACGCGTTAAGTAGACCGCCTGGGGAGTACGGTCGCAAGATTAAAACTCAAATGAATTGACGGGGGCCCGCACAAGCGGTGGAGCATGTGGTTTAATTCGATGCAACGCGAAGAACCTTACCTACTCTTGACATCCAGAGAAGCCAGTGGAGACACAGGTGTGCCTTCGGGAGCT
>NZ_JBFRVD010000082.1:0-395 GCF_041474985.1 Vibrio sp. 10N.222.49.C9
GATTAAATTTTGCTCGACCAGAAGTCATTTAATCAAGGCGAGGGACTTGCCGCCTAGTCATCTAAGCAAAAGTCGCTCAACGATGAGTAAATGGGTTCTGGACGAGCCCTTCGGGTAGCGCTTTGTTGGGCATTTCTACCGCGTTAGTCACTTTTCATGTGGAACCACCACACCTAAAAGCGACTGCCTTGTATTAATACCCAACAAATCGCTACAAAAACAACCTCAAAAGATCAACAGACCCTAGAGCGTGAATAAATTGAGTCCTCGTACAGGCATTGCTGAGCGCTTTTAAGTACAATTAATCAAAAGGCATAAACAAATGTTATTTAAGGATAAAGGGTGGCACACATGCATTTTGATGTAGCAGTGATAGGCGGTGGCATGGTTGGCGC
>NZ_JBFRVD010000083.1:0-317 GCF_041474985.1 Vibrio sp. 10N.222.49.C9
ACCATTGTCACGGCTATCTAAGTTGTAGCGGTGAGCGAGGGTAAGAGCAGCAGGACCTAAGAAGTCAGGGTTTAAACCAAACTGAGGGCACGCTGCGTAACAAAGGCCGCAGTTGATGCAGGCTGCAAATTGCTTGTAGCGCGCCATTTGCTCTGGGGTTTGGATGTTTGTACCGTCTTCTGGTGTACGATCATTACCAATGATGTAAGGCTTGATGGCTTCAAGACGCTCAATGAATGGCGTCATATCGACAATTAAGTCTTTCTCGATTGGGAAGTTAGCCAGTGCCTCAATTTTCAAGCCATCTGGGTATTCAC
>NZ_JBFRVD010000084.1:0-1258 GCF_041474985.1 Vibrio sp. 10N.222.49.C9
TGTAGTGGTCAACTGATATTGGCCACGTTCCTAGAGTTTAACCAGAACAATCGTTCTGATTCATTGGGAGTCAAACCACCGTTGTATTGGTGCGGGCGGAGTTGGCAATAATACCCAATAATGTATCGAGTAATTTCTTGTTGTGCCTCTGCAAAGCTCCGATAACCTACTGTAGGTATCCATTCCGTCTTCAAGCTTCTAAAGAAGCGTTCCATTGGTGCATTATCCCAGCAATTTCCTCGTCGAGATAAGCTTTGCTTGATCTGAAAGCGCCACAGTAATTGCCGATAACTTCGGCTTGTATAATGACTGCCTTGATCGCTGTGAAACATGACGCCCTGTGGTTTACCACGAGACTCATAAGCCATGGCAAGAGCCTTACGAGTTAATCGACTATCGGGCGATAATGACATTGCCCAACCAATCGTTTTTCTAGCGAACAGGTCTAAAACTACGGCTAAGTACATCCAACGATAGCCAGTCCAAACATAAGTAACGTCACCAACCCAAACTCTGTTTGGCTCCGTAACTGCAAACTGGCGGCCTAAGAGGTTTGGGATCTCAATATGTTCTTGTGATGCTTTACGATACCTGTGTTTTGGCACTTGGCAGCTCACTAGACCAAGGGCTTTCATGAACTTCGTTGCTCTGTAGCGACTCAGGTTAGTTCCCTGACTCGTTATTATGTCAGCAATGGTTCTCGCTCCCGCAGAACCGTTGCTTGCGGCATGTGCCTCGCTAACTAAACTACGGAGCTTTGCTGTTTCGGCATCAATTTCTACTGGACGTTTTCGCCAGTAGTTATAACTGCTTCGATGAACATTGAACACTTCACATAATATTTTTACGCTGTGGCTCTGCTTGAGTTTCTTGATTATCAAGAATTGTTCAGTGAGTCCGACATCAACAGAGCCGTGGCTTTTTTTAATATTTCATTATGCTCTTCAAGGCGAGCTAACTTCTTTTTTAATTCACGTATTTCAATTTGCTCAGGCGTCATCGGCGATGCTTTAGGTGCTTTCCCCTGACGTTCCTCTTTTAGTTGGCGAACCCACTTATCCATCGTGGACTTCCCAACATTCATAGCTTGAGCAGCCTCTGTCACAGAGTGGTTCTGATCTAGAACCAGTTGTGCCGCTTCTAATTTGAATTCAGCGCTAAATAGTCTTCTTGTACGTTTTGTCATAGTGTCACCTGTTAACTTATGAGGTGATGATATCACCTCTAACTAAGTGACCAAATTCAGCGTACCACTACA
>NZ_JBFRVD010000085.1:0-399 GCF_041474985.1 Vibrio sp. 10N.222.49.C9
TTAAATTGTTAAAGAGCTTTGCTTTCAGTGCCTTAGCACTTAAGCAGGACGCGTATAATACGCTTTCTACTTTGAAAGTCAACATAAAATACTAAGAAAACTTAGAACTCTATGGTGACTTGTCTATTTAATAGACAAAGTCGAACTTTTGTCTTCACTTTTAAAAAAGTGAAAATAAATTTAAAGCCTGGCGATGTCCTACTCTCACATGGGGAAGCCCCACACTACCATCGGCGCTATTGTGTTTCACTTCTGAGTTCGGCATGGAATCAGGTGGGTCCACAATGCTATGGTCGCCAAGCAAATTTTGCTTTTACTTTCAGCTTTTTTAAAAACTGAAGGCAAAATAATCTGGAAAACTGATTTAAAAGTCTATCTCTTCAAACTCATTCAAGCGTT
>NZ_JBFRVD010000086.1:0-1091 GCF_041474985.1 Vibrio sp. 10N.222.49.C9
ATTCTAAACAATGCCGATGGTACGTTTACGTTTACCCCAGAGAAAGACTATAACGGCGATGTACACTTCAGTTATGACGTTAAGGATGCACACGGTGGTGTGACCCACACCGGCGCAACCACCAACTTAGCGGCGGTTAACGACAACCCTGATGTGACACCTTTAACCGACAGTGTCAGTGAGGGGGCCGATAATCATCACCCCCTCAATCTGCTATTAGGTGCCACAGATAAAGACGGCGACGCTTTAACTATCAGTCACCTTGAATATGCCATCGATGGTCAACCTCAGTCGGGCCAACTTCCAACGGGCATTACCTTAGATACTGATGGTCATACATTAATTGTTGATGCCACCAATCCCGCATTTAACCATTTGGCCAATGGTCAGTCGCAACAAATCGCTATCACTTATCAAGTAGAAGATGGCCATGGTGGAAGTACGCAACAAACCGCCACGCTTACGATTGCCGGGACAGATGATAAAGCCACACTGGTTTCTAATGTCATTCAGCTCACTGAAACACAAGCGCTGGATAGTGAATTTAAATTCTATAGAGGCCAGCTTCAGCTAATTGACCCTGATAGTGGTGATAACACTCAGTTTGTTTTTAGCGGGAAGTATTTAGGCCAAGGGGTTGAGCCTGGTCACCTTGATGTTTGGCCTAATGGCACTTATCAATTCAGATTAGAAGCTGTTACCAATCGTCATGCGGACGATCTCATTGGTAGCCTACATGCTGGCGAGTCGATGGAGCTCCCCTACGAAATCGAAACCAATGATGGTCAAAAGCTCACCATTATGGTGAAGGTGACCGGTGAAGATAACCAAGCAAAAATTGAAGTAACGCCCTACTCCAGCCTCAATAATCATGTTTACGAAGATCACACTTCCTTTGGCAATACCACTAATCAGCTCAGCAGTGGCGGCACGTTACACGTGATTGACCCCGATCACGACCAAGCCGGTTTTATTGCACAAACCATCACCACCGCCGAAGGTGGTCGGTTCAATATCAACGCAAAGGGCCATTGGTCATACGATATTGACAATGATAAAGTCCAACATTTAGGCGCAGGGGAAAGCTTCCA
>NZ_JBFRVD010000087.1:0-950 GCF_041474985.1 Vibrio sp. 10N.222.49.C9
GGCGCAGGGGAAAGCTTCCAACAAACCTTTACCGTTGAATCTATCGATGGCAGTGCTAAAAAAGATATCACAGTGACCGTTCATGGCACCAATGATGCGCCAATTGCCTCGGCTGAAGTGCGTTTAGCGAATGGCTTAGAAGATAGCAAAATTGTCCTCACCCCAGCACTGCTACTTGCTAACACAACTGATATCGATGATAACGATATTGGCAAACTATCCATTGAAAACCTACAGGCTGACCATGGTGCTATTGCGTTAAATGCCGATGGCACGTTCACTTTTACCCCAGAAAAAGACTACAACGGCGATGTACACTTCAGTTATGACGTTAAGGATGCCCATGGTGGTATGACACACACTGGCGCCAGTACCACTTTAGCGGCGGTACAGGATAATGCTGTTATTACTGGCATTGATATTGGCAGTGTTACTGAAGACCTAAACCCTCATGCCAGCGTGCAAGGAAACTACGCCTATAAATTGGAGACTCAAGGCTCATTAACTGCTATTGACCCCGACAAAGATGAATCAGGTTTTGATTTTAAAACCCTTATCTCTGCAGCAATGCACCCAGAGTGGCGGCCATATTCTTCACCGCTGGGTGGCCAATTGGAAATTGACCCAAAAGGAAACTGGAATTACTACATAGATAACCGCAAACCTGAAATCCAGCACTTAGGTAAAGGCGAAACCTTGACGGATACCGTGACAGTGCACTCTAAAGATGGCACCACCCACGATATCGTTATTACCATCCACGGCACTAATGACGCCCCCACAGTATCAAGTGAGGTACAGTTAAACTCAGGCAAGGAGGACTCTGTTCAAACCATTACTGCGACTGATTTACTGGCGCATGCAACCGATATTGATAATAACGACCAAGGTCAGCTTACCGTCGCCAACCTTATTGCCAACCATGGCTCCATTCTAAACAATGCCGATGG
>NZ_JBFRVD010000088.1:0-2622 GCF_041474985.1 Vibrio sp. 10N.222.49.C9
AATTTAGGCAACAACGCCTATCCCTTTATATCGCACCACATGAAATATTAAAAGATTATTATCAAATTTTAATTGGTAATTATTCAAATGATGGGCTGTTTTTCATTGGCAATGTTCGCACTATTATACCTCCATACCAACAACGCAGTGCGCTAAGCACGGCACTAACTCAGAACGAAGGAAACTCCTATGACTACATTAACGATTGTTGCAAACATCAAAGCCAATGACGACAAAATTGAACTTGTGAAAGCTGAGCTACTAAAACTTATCGAGATAACTCGTGCTGAAGAAGGTTGCATCAACTATGACCTTCATCAAGACAACGACAACCCAGCGCATTTTACTTTTTATGAAAACTGGGTATCACGTGAACTTTGGCAAGCTCATATGGGCAACCAGCACCTTGCTGACTACATGACAGCAACCGAAGGCTCTGTCGCAAGTTTCACTGTCAACGAAATGACCAAGATCGCTTAGTTAAAAATTAACGTATTTAAACATTCAATTATCAAAATAGATTTGAAAGTATTTACAATATAAGTCAGTAATTGAGTGTAGTACCTGTACTACATTTAGTGAGTAACTCAATATGACATGACGAGTTGCCCTATCACTAAAACATTAAAGACATCAAAATTACCGACGATTTCGGTATCAAATTTAAAAGGAACATCCCATGACTACATTAACGATTGTTGCAAACATCAAAGCTAATGACGACAAAATTGAACTGGTGAAAGCCGAGCTACTAAAGCTTATCGACATTACTCGCGCTGAAGAAGGTTGCATCAACTATGACCTTCATCAAGACAACGAAAACCCAGCGCATTTTACTTTTTATGAAAACTGGGTATCACGTGAACTTTGGCAGGCTCATATGGGCAACCAGCACCTTGCGGACTACATGACAGCAACGGAAGGCTCTGTCGCAAGCTTCACAGTCAACGAAATGACTAAGATCGCGTAACGACAACATAAAACAAGCTTGTTATAGCACTATGCCCTGACTAAAACGGTTTGGGGCATCAAAGAACACCAATGAGGCTCGACATGAAAAATATGAAAATCTTACTAACACTTGCGACTGCGATGATAGTTAACACAGCGCAAGCGGCTGATATCGAAGTGGTTGCCAAGCTTGATGGCACACGACCAGGGAACATTACAGTAACGAAGCAGGGGCGTACTTTCCTTTCTATGCAACCCCTTGATGCACCTGAACTTCGTGTTGTTGAATTGATGAAGGATGGCTCAACCAAAGCATTTCCAACCCAAGACTGGGCAGATGGTCCAGATAAAGGTGAGGTTGGTTTGGCTTCAGTAATCGGTATTGATAGTACCGATGATGGTGTTGTGTGGGTGTTAGATATGGGCAGTGAAACTTCGCCTTCGCAAATTGTTGCATGGGATACCGTCAACGATAAGCTATTTAAACGCATTGAAATTGGAAAAGACGTACAGGTCGGTAACTCTTTTTTACAGGATTTTGCATTAGATACACTGCGTAACCAGATGTACATTGCCGATACGAGTTTAGGTAATCTGTATGGCGAAGCTGCGCCTGCCTTTGTTGTTGTAGATTTAAATACAGGTAAATCTCGCCGCGTTTTGCAATCAAATAAAGCACTGCTTTCACCTGAGCATGAAGTTGTGATTGATAGTTCTCGTATGGCGACAAAGCGTGAAGATGGTAGCGTTGATGCGATTTATCTTGGTGTGAATCCAATCACTATTGATGCAAATAATGAATGGCTATATTTTGGTACAGTCAATGGTAGTGCTATCTACCGTATTCCTGCCGCTGCTCTTGCTAACACAGCGCTTAGTGAAGATGCATTGGCCGAGCAGATTGAATTTTTCAGTGAAAAACGTCCAAGTGATGGCATGATTATCGCAGATAACGGTGATATCTATGTCGGTGATATTGAGAAAAATGCTGTTGGTGTGGTGAATAAAGACGGCTACAAAATCTTTGCACAAGATGACAAGTTATTGTCATGGGCAGATGGTTTCTCTATCCAGGGTGATTACTTGTACGTCACTCAAAACTCTCTTCACTTCCACCCTGCTTTCAACGAAGGCGAAGAAGGTTCAACCAAGCCATACCATGTGCTTCGAATCAAACTTAACTAATTGATGGTCTTTATGGCGGGAGTCATTCTCTCCTGTCCTTATTTTTCAATTCAATAGCGAGCCCATCATGAAAAATTCACGATAAAACCGAGTCGAGACCTTATCCAGATGTCTGAATTTGCCTCATCTGCTGTTGGCGGAGGTGATGTGATTGCTGACGGTAGCAAGGTTACACATCTTCAGGTTGGAACCGCGTGGTTGGTCTGTTTTTTCCGACTTGGGACACTGTCGCGATCAATCAAGGTAGCAACGATGTGGCCAGAGGCGGAGGCAGTACTGATGGTATGTTAGCTCAGGAAGTGGTTGGTCATGAAGATCGCTTTATAACTTTTCCAGATCACCTTTCTTACGAAGAAGCATCAACTGTAGTGGATCAGTAAATTTGGCCACATAGTCAGAACTCTAGACATAAGGAAAAGTAAGTCTAATCGCGTGTCTTGAAATTAGCCTCAATCCTGCTCTAGCTTGATGTATGGAATCCACTCC
>NZ_JBFRVD010000089.1:0-430 GCF_041474985.1 Vibrio sp. 10N.222.49.C9
CCCCAGCCGTCATAAATAATGTCGTATTTTTCAGCTAGGTTAATCAGCTTCTCAACTTGCTGATCGATCAGCTCAGGGTCTAAAGTACAAGTCATTGTAGCATCACAGCACAATAGCTTTTTGCCATCTTCGTCTTCAGTTTCTTCTGCTTCTAGAACCTCAAAACCCATCTTGAAGGCTTCAACAACCGCTTTTTCTAAAGTCTCAAAGTCTTCAGCAAAAAGATGATGTTCAATTTCATACAAAGCATCAGGTTCACTACCGTCTTCAAGTAAAGCGGCGATAATATCGCGCGTCTCTTCTTTCTGAAATTCGATAAGTTCTTCGACTGATAGATACTCTTCCACTTGTGACATGGGTGTGCTCCCGAACAGGTAAAAATAATAGATTTATATACCGACGAAATATGGCACGGTTCGACACGAAATAC
>NZ_JBFRVD010000090.1:0-1195 GCF_041474985.1 Vibrio sp. 10N.222.49.C9
CATAGACAGGATCTTAAGAGCTAACTTGTTTATTTAGATAGAAAAAAGGCTTCATTTATGATCAGATAATCGTCGCCAAACAAACTACCTACATCAATAGTGAAGCCGATGACGATTATCTCCTTACAGAAGCAATTTAAGCAATTCTTTAATGCTGACACCCTCCAAAAAATGGCGAAAAGTACTGGCCTGATGAAACGGTGTCGGGCGATATTACCCGAGCAGCTAGTCATTAGCTTAGTGGCCGCGTTAAGCAAAGGAAACTGCACTTCCATTGCGGATTTACTGCGACAATTCAATGGGATGTGCTTGAGCCCTGAAGGTGCCGTGGCATACAAGCCTTACCATAACCAGTTGAGGAAAAATGAGTTTCCTAATTTCATGCGGCAACTTGTTATGCGAGCAATAGCTCAATTTGCTCGCCAGCAGAATGTCGGTCTACCAAATAAGCTCGACACCTTTGATGATGTACTGCTTCAAGATGGCAGCTCTTTCCACATCCATCGTGACCTGGCGGATGTTTATCCGAGTCGATTTAAACGTAACCCTGCAGCGGTTGAATGTCATATGACAATGTCGTTGAAAAGCTTTTCTCCAGTCGCGATGAACATCAGCGCTGATACGGCATCAGAAAGAGATTTTTTACCTGAGCCCAAAACGATGAACAACAAATTGCTGTTAGCTGACGCAGGGTATCCTGATTTCCACTTCTTTCGAGAGCTTGAACAGCATGGCGGATTCTATATTGTCCGAGGTGCTAAGTCTCTGAACCCTATGATTATTGAGGCAAGGAACGGCAAGGGGCGACTGCTGCCTAAGCTAGAAGGGAAGAAGCTGAAAGACATTACTCGAGGTACCAACCGTTCGCAGGTCCTTGACCTAAAAGTCCGTCGAGGTAAACAAGAGTTTAGAGTCGTGCGACGATGGTTTGCTGAAGAAAAACGATTCTGCATTTGGATAACTAACTTACCTTCAGACACCTTTACTGCCGATGACATCATGGCGATCTACCGTTGTCGATGGCAGGTGGAACTGCTTTTTAAAGAGTTAAAGTCTCACACCAACTGGCAACGATTTGTCACCGCACAAAAGGCCATCGTTGATGGGCTCATCTGGGCCAGTTTACTTGCGCTGATCATTAGGCGTAGTATTGCGCTTCAGATAATGCCATCGGTCTCATTGTTTAAAGCGGCAA
>NZ_JBFRVD010000091.1:0-1674 GCF_041474985.1 Vibrio sp. 10N.222.49.C9
CACCACCAGGGCACGCAATTCTTTATTGCGATGCCGATTACTGAAAAGTAAAACACCATCTTAATGTCGAAATGAATCAACACTACAAAATTTGGAGCGATACATCGGGTTCGAACCGATGACCTCAACCTTGGCAAGGTTGCGCTCTACCAACTGAGCTAGTATCGCATTTTCATTCTTATTATCTCTTAACTTATCAAACTAAGAGAAAGAATGGAGGCGCCTCCCGGAGTCGAACCGAGGTCCACGGATTTGCAATCCGCTGCATAGCCACTCTGCCAAGGCGCCTTTAATAGTGATTTAAGAGAACAACTCTTTGTTCATCACTCTACTCAAAATGTAGAAGCTAGATAGATGGTGCCCCGGGCCGGACTTGAACCGGCACAGCGCGAACGCCGAGGGATTTTAAATCCCTTGTGTCTACCAATTCCACCACCAGGGCAACGCAATCTTGCGAGGCCGATTACTGAAAAGTAAAAACACCATCTCTCAGCGACCTAAGCCGTGAGAACGAGGTGTACTTTAACGGAAGGAAAAAATTCGTCAACAATAAATTTTATCTTTTAATTCAAGTGATTAATTATCGAACTCAAAAGAATAAATTTAGTGCAGCTTGTACGGTTCTTATACTCGGATTTCTAATTTAAACGGACAAATCACTGACAACCATTGATTCAAATACCAATTGAATGCGGTGATTTTCTTGTTTTAAACCAAGCAAATGGCGTTTTCATGTGCTTTTCACATTCAACGATTAGAGTTTGAAGTAACTCTTATTAAGAAGTAAACATGTGAAACCACTAAAACGATATCAATATGAGCGCTATGCCGTTCTTTGTAACCTCGCCTACCCTAGAGTTTTTAAGCAGACTCGCTATGGTTTTGACCCTAATGGACAACGCATCATCAAGAACCAGTTTGGTAAAACCATGATTAGAGTGTTGTGGAGTAGCGACAAAGATGAAGTGGTTGTGGTAATCAAAGGATCGCACAGTATCTCAGATTGGCTACTAACCTTTGCTCTATGGACAAGAAGCTGTAAGAGAATTGGGCTCAATTATCGTGTGCATGCGGGTTTCTACCATCTAATGTTTCAAGAGAGCCAGCCAAGTCGTAATGAAGATAAGCTTGGCTTAACCGTTATTGAGCGCTTGGAAGCCACGCTCACACCTCTCATCGAACAAGGAAAAAGAGTGTCTATTACTGGCCACTCTTCCGGAGGCGCTATCGGTTGTGTCTTCGCTGATTACTTTGATCAAAAGTACCCAGGCTGTATTAAACGAATAGTGACTTTTGGCCAACCCGCCATTGGTGATTGGAGCTTTCGAAAGCACTATCGCATGAGTAAGAAGACCTACCGAATTTGCTGTGACATCGACATCGTGACCTTCATGCCACCGGTTCCTTTGCTCTATTGGCATGTAGGTAAAGTGCTTTGGCTTTATAACGGACGAATCTATGAGAACACTCCTACATTAATCCGCCTTGGTCGCTCTATCTTTAGTTGGCTGATAAGACCTTTCTCTTACCACTTGATGAGCAAGTATATCCGTAACAAAGATTTCTTTGATAAGCATTGAAATGGGTACGTAGGAAGCTTTTAGCGGGGCCAGAAACGAAAAAACCAGTCACTAGGACTGGTTTTTTCTGAATTATGGAGGCGCCTCCCGGAGT
>NZ_JBFRVD010000092.1:0-457 GCF_041474985.1 Vibrio sp. 10N.222.49.C9
TTAAACCACTTAAGCACCTTGATGGCGCGGGTGAAAACGCGATTAACCTTAACTTCTCTGTTGTAGCTGAAGATTTCGACCAAGATAAATCGAATGCGATCGATTTGAAGATCATGGTGACGGATGATGTGCCAACCATCACTGATACGACGGTTGCGAGTACGTTTGTCGTTGATGAAGGCGATTTAGGCTCTTTTATCGCTCAGGCGACAGGCTCGTTTGTTACCACGAAAGGTGCAGACCAAGTAGAGGCTTACGAACTACGCAATATCTCAACACTGGAAGCGACGCTATCGTCGGGCAATGAAGGTATTAAGATCACTGAGATCACAGGTGCCACTAACACGACCACCTACCAAGGGGCAACTGACCCAGGTGGGACGCCAATCTTCACATTAGTGCTGACTGATGACGGTGCTTATACGTTTACTTTACTTGGTCCTCTCAATCACGCTAC
>NZ_JBFRVD010000093.1:0-619 GCF_041474985.1 Vibrio sp. 10N.222.49.C9
CCTCTCAATCACGCTACGACACCAAATAACCTCGATACATTAACAATACCGTTTGATGTTGTGGCCGTTGATGGTGACGGCGATGATTCTAACCAATATGTATTGCCAATCGAGGTGCTCGATGATGCGCCAGTAATGAGTGCGCCAACGGGTGAAACAGTTGTCGATGAAGACGATCTTACTGGTATTGGTTCAGATCAATCTGAAGATACCATTATTAATGGGTTATTCACGGTTGATGAAGGTGCCGATGGCGTTGTGAAGTATGAACTGGTCGATGAAGATTTGGTTCTTACTGGCTTAACCTCCGATGGAGAAAGCTTAGAGTGGCAAGCTGTTTCACAAAATGGCACAACATTTACTTACGTTGCTCAAACAGCAACGAGTAATGAAGCGGTGTTCGAGATTATTTTCGATACCTCGGATAACAGCTATCAATTCGAATTGCTTAAACCACTTAAGCACCTTGATGGCGCGGGTGAAAACGCGATTAACCTTAACTTCTCTGTTGTAGCTGAAGATTTCGACCAAGATAAATCGAATGCGATCGATCTGAAGATCACTGTGACGGATGATGTGCCAACCATCACTGATACGACGGTTGCGAGTACGTTTGTCG
>NZ_JBFRVD010000094.1:0-5805 GCF_041474985.1 Vibrio sp. 10N.222.49.C9
CACCACCAGGGCACGCAATTTTTTATTGCGATGCCGATTACTGAAAAGTAAAACACCATCTTAATGTCAAAATGAATCAACACTACAAAATTTGGAGCGATACATCGGGTTCGAACCGATGACCTCAACCTTGGCAAGGTTGCGCTCTACCAACTGAGCTAGTATCGCATTTTCATTCTTAATATCTCTTAACTTATCAAGCTAAGAAAAAGAATGGAGGCGCCTCCCGGAGTCGAACCGAGGTCCACGGATTTGCAATCCGCTGCATAGCCACTCTGCCAAGGCGCCTTTTTTAATTCAACACTTTAGGGACTTAAGTAAGCCGCACCGCTGTGTTCGGGTGCCTACTTTACGGATTGAGGGGAGATAGTCAAACAAAAAAGTGAATTTAAATTCCGTTTGCTGACATTTAAATCAAATTGCTGCATGTTCGATCTCTTTAATCAAAAAACACACAGCAAAATCGAGTTAAACAAGATGTTCTAGCGCTACCACTTCTTCATGAAACGACCGACAAGACTCGGATGATACGCCCAGCAGTGGTCAAACATAGTCATAAGTTGAGGGTTGCCATACTTAGAAAGACTAACCGCATGGAAACGGTTTTTGTGTTCTTTCAACTTTTCAACCTGAGCAATCATTTCGTCTGATTGTTTCGGCGCAATAAAGTCAGAAAGTACGATTAAATCGGCATTCTTGTATTTATCACCCGTCATCAAATCAATCGACTTCATGAGAACAGGTTCCAAATCCGTACCGCCGTGGAATGAGTAACTTAAGAAGTCGCTCGCTTCACGCAGGCCATCTTGCCTTGTTAACTCATAGGTAATCTGCTCAGAAGAAAAAAGAATCACATAACAGTCTCTCTCTTCTGCAAGAGCAATTTGCATTAAGGCATAAGCCATTGCTTTAGCAGACTGCTCAGGGAAACCACTCATAGAACCCGAAGCGTCCACACAGACGATAAACGGGCCCTTTTCAATATCGATGTTCTTGCTATCTGGTTTTTGCGCCTTCACTTTGCGTAACGTGCGTGATTTACCTTGCGAGCGATAGCTCAGTAAACGCTTGTCGGCCAAGTGCTTGTAAAAGATAACCTCAAGTTCAGGATAAGCTAAGAACATGGTTTCGTTTGGCAGCATCTTGTTAAGGTCATCACTTTCATGAATCCCGACAATATCATCGACCGCTTCATCGCTTTTCTCTTCAACCACCTGCAATTCTTCTACAGGGGCTTTGTGTAGCGAAGGATCATCTTCCTCACCAGCCATACGGCCTAGCTTTTCAGCGATCTCTTGCAAGCCCTTGTGCTTATTCAAGAACTCAGCATGACGTTTCATGATGGTAAGGTCTGTTTTGCTTAATTTGGCAGAAGCCATGTCCCACAAGCGCCCTACACTGCCTTCATCACCCGACTCAGTCACTTTATCCATGTTTTTCATGGTTTCCATGCGCTGATAAAGATCGGCTAAGACTTTTTCTTTGCTTGTTTCAAGTTCAGTTACTTGAGCTTGTTTAATCGCATCAGAAAGTGATTGGTACCATTGGTCGCAAAAGTAGTGTGGAAACATCGCGTTATAAACACCCTTGTTGTTCTCCATAAGGCGTCGAGCTTGTAGATAAAACGCTGAGTGCCACTCGAGCTTTTTGATAACGCTGTCAATCTCATCAAAGAACTGAGGTTCATCCCAGTAAATCACTTCTTGATAAAGGGCGATTTCCTCTTGGAATCGATCAGTTTCACACACCTTGGTGACGCGTTTTTTTACTTTACCGCGCCATTTGACTAAGTGGTTTTTCACTGATGTTTTCACACCTTTGTTCTCTGCAGCCATCATGACTTGAGAACGAGCGATGAGATCATTCATCGCGGTATCAATGATTCCGGAATCAGCTACCATCAAAGCGAGGTTTAAGCCGTCTGCTCCTAACATATGCTCTCCTCTTACTCGAAGTACTGGCTCATAAACTTAATACGCTGAGCGATCTTGGCACTCTTCACTTTCGTGGTTTCAAGATCTTGCGTTACCGATTGCAAACTTGCTTCCATCGCTTTTGGTAAATCAGGGTCAATATAGTTATGAGGTAATGCATCATGGAATTCAGTACGAACGCGTTTTAACTTGAATTCAGCTTCAGTTAACTGTTCTAAGGCTTTCTCAGCGCCACTCAACCACTTGTTGTACAGTTCTTGGTCTAAACCGTCAGTAGTAACCACACTCACCAATACAGAGCGATTGGCGATGTCTTTAATCACTAATTGGTTTGATGCATCCAAGTCGAGTTTTAAACGGCATAGGTTTTTATTTTCGTTTACGTAACCGTAAATATCACCGTGACCTTCTTTAAGAACACGATCAAAATCGTCTTTGGCTACGTATACCCAACGGCTATCGCCTTTCTCAGATTCAGAAACCGACATGTTGCTTTGCAGCATAACCAGTTTCACTAGATTGTAAGCACTGCCCACGCTGTACATTTTCGCGTTCTTGATGTCATTCTGGTAAACATCTTTACGCAACAAGCCACTGGTTGACTCCATAGAAAGTGACACCGACAACGTTGATTCAACATCGTCTTGAATCTCTTCTAACTCTTCACGAGACATTTCAATTTGAGCTTTCGACTCTTGTTGATCAAACGCTCGGTTCAATGCAAAGTCTTTCACCACGCTACGAACCACATCACGTGATTCTGGGCTATGCCACAAACAATCTTGCAGAAGCATAATATCCAGCGGGTTCACGCTATCGCGACCACTGAAGAACGCACTCGCTTTCAATAGTTTAACGGCCTTCTTCCAGCGTCTGTCTGATACATACAATTCTGACTCTGAAGCAGAGCCTTGCTTCTTAACCGTCTCTTCAAGCATGGTTTTTAGTTCAAACAACTTATCAAACGAATTGTCTGTCAGTTCCAGCTTATCGAGCTCTTTCTGCCATTGATGGTATTCAATGTCCGTAATCGCCAAACCTTTTGGAATTACCGCTTCTTGAGAAGTACCCGTCGTCAGCATCGATTTGAAGTTTTGTTTGTTTTGAATACGGTTCACGAACACGCGTACCAACATACGGTCATAAAGTGCTTCCAAGCCGCTGTCTTCATCTGGAAGTTCGTTGGATGCCGATACTAGTAGACGCATCGGTACACGTTCAATATCACTGCCGTTTTTGAAAGTCTTTTCGTTAACGACAGTAAGTAGCGTGTTTAGGATTGCAGGGCCGGCTTTCCAGATCTCATCGAGGAAGACGACTTGTGCAGTTGGTAGGTAGCCTTCGGTTAGTCTTACGTAACGACCGTTGTCTTTTAATTCTTGGATACTTAGTGGGCCGAACACTTCCTCGGGAGTAGAGAAACGAGTCATCAAATATTCGAAATAGCTGCTGTTATCAAAAGCCTGAATGAGACGTTTCGCGATAAGGCTTTTTGCGATGCCCGGAGGGCCTAATAGAAACACGCTTTCACCAGCCAAAGCAGCCAGTAAACAAAGCTTAATCGTGTCTTCTCTTTCGTAGACACCATCAGACAGAGCATGCGCTAATTTATTGATTCTTTCAGAGAGTAGCGCCTTGTCAGCATGTGAAGAAATAGAAGGGTTCATGCGTTACTCCGAAAATCTTTGAACAGTTGAGAGTGTAGAATTGTTTTTATACATTTGTTAGCGCTTTGTTACAAGTGCATTTTATTATTGAGTTGCATTTATATCAGATGGTTACGTCGGTAATTTTGGCGCAATCATAGATTCCAATTATGAGAGTAACATCACGAACGGCGTGAAACTAAATCTAATACGAAACCTAATTTTTCTTTTATTTTCGACACCATAGACGTTATGGTGGTGCACGTCTTCCGTTATACGAAAAATTGGCAAGGAATGTGGCCAGACTGCATGAGTAAAGTTATCCATAAATGGAAAAGTATTTCTCTCATAGAGGAGAACGTGACGCTCCCTACGAACGTCGTGGTAAAACATACAACAATCAATCACCCTGGCGCGGCAGTTATTCTTCCTATCACTTCGTCTGGAAAAATCATCCTCATTAACCAGTTCCGCCCTTCTCTAAAGAAATGGCTTTTGGAACTACCCGCAGGCACGATGGAAATAGATGAGACACCTCTTCAATGTGCCCAACGCGAACTGGAAGAAGAAACAGGTTACAGTGCAACTTCTTTTCAAAGCTTGGGGCAAGTCACCCCTTTGGCTGGCTTCTGTGATGAGATACAACATCTGTTTGTCGCAAAAGACTTAAGCCTCACTACCCGCTTTGAATGCGATGACGATGAAGTAATAGAAGTGATCGAACTGAGTTTAGAAGAACTGCACGATAAAATACGACACGATCAAATCACTGATACCAAAACTATCGCTTGTTTAAGTAAAGCCCAACTATGTGGCCATCTATAGCCAATTATATGGCTACCTAAAGTACTCTAGGAGAGAAACATGGACTTTCGTTCTGATACCGTAACTAAACCTTCGCAAGCTATGCGTGACGCAATGGCAAACGCAGAAGTGGGCGATGATGTTTATGGCGATGACCCAACCGTCAACGAACTAGAACAGTGGGCAGCAAATGAGACAGGCTTTGAAGCGGCAATGTTTACCTCTTCAGGTACACAAGCCAACCTTCTTGGCTTAATGGCGCATTGTGAGCGTGGTGATGAATATCTGTGTGGCCAGCAGGCGCACAACTACAAATACGAAGCTGGCGGCGCTGCGGTCCTTGGTTCTATCCAACCTCAACCAATCGAGAATAACCCAGACGGTACTTTAGACTTTAAAAAGCTTGCCGCTGCGATTAAGCCCGACGACAGCCACTTTGCTCGTACCAAGCTTCTTAGTTTAGAAAACACGATCAATGGTAAAGTCCTGCCAATGTCTTATCTAGCGGAAGCACGTGAGTTCGTAAACCAACACGGCCTGCAAATGCACCTCGACGGCGCGCGCGTATACAATGCAGCAGTAGCACTGGATGTTCACATTAAAGAGATCGCACAACACTTCGATTCAATGACGATCTGTTTATCAAAAGGCTTAGGCGCGCCGATTGGCTCTCTACTTCTTGGTAGTAAAGAGTACATCGCTAAAGCACGCCGCCTACGTAAAATGGTGGGTGGCGGTATGCGTCAGGCAGGTATTCTTGCCGCAGCAGGGAAAATGGCGCTCACGGAGAACGTGGCTCAACTTAAAGCTGACCACGACAATGCAAAAAATCTAGCGATTGGCCTAAACAAGCTAGAAGGCTTTTCTGTTAACCCTGATTTCATCCAAACTAACATTGTGTTTGCTAAATTAGATGAGTCAGTAGATATCAACCGCATCGCAAGCGAGTTAAGTGAGCAAGACATTACTATGTCGCCTGGTAATCCAGTACGTTTTGTTACCCATAAAGATATCAGTTCAGAAGACATCGTTACTTTCCTAATAAAGCTAGAAAATGCGCTTTAACTCTTGACGAGATTAGCCTCTATAGCAATTGAGATTTGAGCTTCCCATAGGGGAAGCTTTATTTTTGAGCAAAATCATTAACCAACTCCACAGCCCAAATAGCCTTTGACACCTGCTAGTTTTCTCATAAACACACTTGATTGACTGGAACAGAACGCGATCTCGTTTTGGCCTATGAGAATACCTTCTAAGAATTATTCTCACATTTAAACGGCTTTGTTTCCTAATTGGATCTCAGATAGAAACGGCCAGTATGGGTGATTATTAGGCTATTTCTATCGTTTTAGGCATACCTAACCCTGTGAGCTTATTCAACGCTTTAATCATGGCGTAGGTTTCACCAACCTGAGCATTAT
>NZ_JBFRVD010000095.1:0-349 GCF_041474985.1 Vibrio sp. 10N.222.49.C9
GAATCTGACCGTCTTCAACCGCTTTTACAGCTGGTTCCGCTAGAGGAGCGGTGCGTACGTACCATTGGTCCGTTAGCATTGGTTCAATAACCACACCACCACGGTCACCGTAGGGAACGGTTAGGTCGTGATCTTTGATCTCATCAAGAAGGCCAAGTTCTTCAAATTCAGCAACGATAGCCTTACGAGCAGCGAAACGCTCCATGCCATGGTATTTAGCAGGAAGGTCAGTGCTGTATTCATCACTTTCTTCACCGTTGGTATTGAATACTTCAGCAGCATCACGAATATCAGCGTTGAACGTTAGGATGTTGATCATTGGAAGGCTGTTGCGCTTACCAACTTCATA
>NZ_JBFRVD010000096.1:0-10241 GCF_041474985.1 Vibrio sp. 10N.222.49.C9
TCTTAAGATCCTGTCTATGATAAGACACTACAACTGTGTCCTAGATTTTGGAATGACGACTTTAGAGCGCAGTTAGAATTGCGCGCTAAAGAGAAAGAGGTTTACATCATCAGAAGCGTGACTGAATTGAATAACTTTGTTCACCAACACTTCACTTAACAGTCGAGAGTTTACTTTTCTTTAAAACGCTCTTACTTACTCATAACTTCATGAAAATATTTAGATTTAACTCTACGTGTGGCATATTTGCCATATGTTTAGTTTGTGCTTTGAGTTAAGGAGATAGATATTATGTATGGAAGTGAGAAGACGAGAGCGTTCTGTAGTAACTGTAAGGAACTGACACTGCACAAGTACACTATGTTCAGTAACCAAGCCGAAAAAGCGCCACAACATGAAAAGAAGCCAGGGTTGCTTGGAATGATTTTATCGTCGCTAGCTTCAAGTGGCGGAAACGGTGACTATAAATGTACAAAGTGTGGAACCAATTTACGTACACCGGACAACCTTGATTAGCCTTTAACCTACTTAATACTTCAACATTCTTCTTCTTTAATTGTCCGTTTTCATTTGATAATAATTCAAATTGTACCGTGTTTTTCATTGAATGAACTTCTAGTAGTCTATGCGAATAGTTAATTATTGGGCATTCAAATGACACAGTATCAGTTCCAACAAGGGCATATTCGCCCACCTTCAGAAGCGGATAGCTTATTGATTCGCACCACCCAAGGTTGTCCTTGGAACAAATGTAAATTCTGTACGCTGTTTGAGGGGATGGAGTTTGCAATTCGTCCCGTTGAAGAGATTAAGAAAGACATTTGGGCTGCGAAAGCATTCTATAAGAACCGTAAATTTGAGACCTGTTTTCTGCAAGACGGTGATTCATTCACTATGGATACCGAAGACTTGCTGGATGTGTTGAATACACTCAAACAAGCCTTCCCAGAGTTAAAGCAGATCAGCTCTTATGGACGAGCGCAAAGCATGACTAAGAAGTCGCCTGAAGAGATGAAAGCCATCTGTGATGCAGGGCTCAACATGCTTTATTGCGGTATGGAATCGGGTTCTATTGATGTTCTCAAATTGATGAAAAAAGGCATTACTCCGAAATCTATTTTGAAATCGACCGAATACGCGAAGCAAGCGGGTATGAAGATGATGACCTTCATTATCCTTGGCTTGGGTGGTAAAGAATATTCGGCGCAGCATGTTGAAGAAACGGCGGCCTTACTTAACCAAATCAACCCAGATGAAATACGCATTCTGTCGCTTGCTGTGAAGCCTGGAACCGAATTGGATGAACTGGTGCAGAATGGAGAGTTCACGCCACTTAGCGAACGTGAAATGCTTGAAGAACAATATCAATTGATCAGTAAACTAAACCGCGTGACGGGCAACTATGGTAACTATCACGGTATTAATTTGTTGATGGAACTGAACGGACAGCTGCCACAGGATAAAGCGAAGTTCTTAGCGACAATAGACCGTTTCAATATGATGAGTGAGAATGACCAGAATAACTTTATCTTGGGACGTCGCATTCATTACTACGCCGCATTGAAAGACATGGATAACCAACTTATGTACGATTCTGTACAAAGAGAGCTTAATCGCATTCAAAAGCAAAATCCCGATGAACTCGACAATGTGTTTTACCAACTCCGTCAACGCATGATCTAGCAGCAAGGACTAATAACATGAATAACCTCGTTAACTGGCAAATCAGAAATGAAAATCCGGAACATCGGTCTTTGGAAAACGGCGTGCTGACGATGCAAGTGCAAGAGGGCAATATCTTTGGTGCGGGTTCAGCTGATGTTGATAATATCTTCGTTCATCCAGTATCTAGCTCGGATTACAGCACAGAAGTGACGGTTCAATTAGATCCAAACCTCGCATTTGAACAAGCTGGGTTAGGTATTTACTGGGATAACGACAACTACATTAAAGTGAGCAAAGAGATGTTCATGGGCGAGCGTTCATTGGTGTTCGTTGTAGAACAAAATGGTCAGCCACAGATCAAGGAACGTCTGTTGTTTAGTGAATCTAGTGTGTCGGTAAAGCTCGTCAAACAAGGCGGAAAAGTCGGCGCTCATTTCCGCCCGTTAGAAAAACAACAATGGCAGGAAGTGATCACGTTTGATTCGTTAGTAGGCAGTGAACAGGGTGTGATGCTTTATACGTTCAGTGGCAGTAAGGCGACGCCTAATTTCGCCAAATTTAGTGGCTTTAGTTTGTCTGACGCCTAATAATTTGTCTTACGCTGAATAAGCTTGCTTAGCGTATAAAAAAACGGACCGATATTGCTACCGGTCCGTTTTTAAATTCTTCAAGTCAAAGCGCTTATGCACAGCACTTCTTGTATTTCTTACCGCTGCCGCAAGAACATGGGTCGTTACGGTTAGGGGTCTTTTCAAACGTCATCGTTTTTGGCTTGTTCAGTAGAGTATCAAGCTCGATGGTGTTCTCTTCTTTGTCTGCGTCGACTGTAACAGTAACGAAGATAGTATTTTCAGCGGCTAGTGCTTCAACTTCTGCTTTGCGCGCTTCAGTTTGAACCATTACTGCGATTGGAGATTCTTCAGTACCCGCTTTCACATCGCGGTTTACGTTGTAGCCAGCAAGAACGTGGTTCTGTCTTGTTTCGATACGGCCTTTGAAAAATAGTTTCGACATTGGGTACTCATTAAAAATGTTGAATGGCGCTATTTTTAACGGCGATAGCGCAATGGAGCGGGGATTATACGCATATATTGCAATTGATAAAGCACTGATGTGAGCAAACACTGTTTGGTTTTTGTTTGCTAGTAACGGTTTGTTCTCTAGCTTTGCTTCTATTCGACAAATTTCGAAATTCAAGACAATAAAATTGCCCTAAATAGGCTTATGAATGATAAATTCAAATTACTAATCGAAACAAAGAGATAGTGTATGAAGTTAGATGCCATCCTGTGGGATTACGATGGAACCATAGTCAATTCCGTTCCAAAGAATATCGCAATCACAAAAGACATTATCTCTTTAGTCGCGCCACACTTGTCAGGTGATAACTTACCTAAATATTTGCTCAGCGAAGCGCTTTATCATGAAGCCAACCACGGGGCTAAAAACTGGCAAGCCTTATATGTCGATTATTACGGTTTATCACACGATGAAATGTTGATCGCTGGTGGAATGTGGGCAGAGCATCAAGAGAAAAACCAAACAGCCGTTGCCTTGTCTGAAGGAATGGAAACCGTGGTTAATCAGTTTGCTCATCTTCCACATGGGATCTGCTCTCAAAACTCTCAATTGAATATTCGTGGTGTGCTCGACAGTTATGGCATTGGTGATTTGTTTAAATCGGTCGTGGGCTATGACGATGTCTCGAACGGTAACCAAAAACCCCATCCATTTGGTGGTGTGAAATGTGTCGAGAACATATTTGGCGCCGATCCGACTAACGAGCTTTGTTTGATGTACATCGGTGACCATGAAGCGGACACACAGTTTGCTCGCAATATTGAAGCCGCGCTGGGTAACAATGCAAAAGTGATTGCCGTAGCCGCAGGTTATAGCCGATCGGAGCCTGAAAATTGGCAAACCAAGCCCGATTACATTGCTAACAGTGTCGATGATCTTTTAACGATCATTAGCAAGTACGCATAACGAAGCAGACATTTAAAAATCACCACACGTAAATAACTTTAAGGAAGAATAATGACACCAAAACAAGTGGTATTGGGATTTTGGGATGCAATGCGCAGTAATGATTTTGCAAAGGCAGGTGAATGGTTAACCGCAGATTTTGAAGGCTATTGGCCGCAGTCGTCTGAATTGACGGTAGGGCGCGACAACTTCACGGCAGTCAATGCTGAATACCCAGCTAATGGTGTTTGGGAGTTCGCGCTCAATTCAATTGTCTGTGAAGGTGATACGGTAGTAACGGACATTTCAGTTACTGACAGTGTGCTGAAAGACCGAGTGATCACCTTTCACACGGTTGTTCATGGTTTAATTCAAAAGCAAACTGAGTTTTGGCCAGACCCATTCGAAGCGCCGGCGTGGCGATCGCAGTGGGTTCAGGTTGTGTCGAGCAATTAATTTGTATCGACACGATCAGTTTGTCACGAACAACTAGGTCATATCGAATAATCAGGTTTCATCGAAAAATCAGGTTATAACAAACAAGTGGCATTAGGAGGTTTCATTGAACAAGGTAGTGGTTGTAACCGGCGGAAGCCGAGGTATTGGCGCAGCGACGTCTAAATTGTTGGCCAGTCAAGGCTATGCTGTATGCGTTAACTTCATACACAATGAGTCGCGAGCTGAAGATCTAGTGAATGAGATTCGCGAACAAGGCGGAACCGCGATTAGTGTGCGTGCGGATGTGTCTGTTGAATCGGACGTGAAATCCTTATTCGAGATTGCTCGTAACAAGCTAGGTCCAGTGACTCACTTGGTTAATAATGCCGGGATCTTGTTTACCCAGTCACCATTGGTTGATATTGAATTGGATCGCTTTGAAAAGGTGATGAAGTCCAACGTATCAAGCTGCTTTCTGTGCAGTAAAGCCTTTATCAAACAAGCCGATGGCGCAGGTTCGATTGTGAATGTATCGTCTGCCGCTTCTCGCACTGGCGCACCGTTTGAGTATGTGGATTACGCAGCATCGAAAGGTGCGATGGATTCACTCACCAAAGGCTTATCGCTTGAATTAGCTTCACGCAATATCCGAGTGAATGGCGTAAGGCCAGGTTGTATTTATACTGAGATGCATGCAGACGGCGGAGAGCCAGATCGCGTAGACAGACTAGCTTCGCAGTTACCGTTACAACGAGGTGGCACACCAGAAGAAGTCGCGAACTCTATCGCGTGGTTATTATCAGACGAAGCTTCGTATGTCACCGGCTCGTTTATTGATATTGCAGGCGGTCGATAGGGCACGTTTGCCTTTACACTAATATAAACAAGTTACAACCATCAACACGCAACAAAAGTACCTAACTAAAAGAACGAAACTAAGAGTACAACCATGAAAAACTATTTTGAAAGCCCGTTTGTTGGAAAGTCACTCAAAGAACAAGTGATCAACCCGAACATCATCGTGGGCGAGCACAGCTATTATTCGGGTTACTACCATAACCACAGCTTTGATAACTGTGCGCGTTACCTATTACCGGATAGAACCGACATCGATAAGCTGATCATTGGCAGCTACTGCTCGATTGGTTCTGGCGCCGTGTTTATGATGGCGGGCAACCAAGGCCACCAAAACCAGTGGGTGAGTACCTTCCCGTTTTTCTATCAAGACGATGAGAAGTTTGAAGGTGCGATAGACGGCTTTGAACGCTCTGGTGATACCGTGATTGGTAACGACGTGTGGATTGGCACAGAAGCCATGATCATGAGTGGTGTTAAGGTTGGTGACGGAGCCATCATCGCAAGTCGAGCGGTTGTGACTAAAGATGTCGCGCCATACTCGATTGTCGGTTCAAACCCAGCACGCCATATCCGTTATCGTTTCAATGAGACTGAAATCGCTCAGTTGCTAGAAATGAAATGGTGGCAGTGGAGCGAAGAACAGATCAAAGGCGCGATGTCGTTGATGTGCTCTTCAGATATCAACGGGCTTTACCAGTACTGGAAAGAATTTTCTAAGCATTAAATTGTAGAACACAGAAGAAACGTGAAGAGCGAGGAATCAGTCTAAAATTAATAGATAACTCAGTAGCTTTACGATTAAAGTGTCAATGTGATTTAGATAAATGATTGATTATATGCATATTGCATAGTATGGCGTGTCGCATTAGCGTGGTGGATGAATTGGAGGGGTATTATGATTAGTTGCAACGATTACGATTATATTGAAATTGTGTGTATGCACCGATACCCAATCAAGTTAACGCTGAAGTCTGGCGAGAAGATTGAATGTGTCGGGTTAGATACCCAGCGCAATGACAGCCGTGAAGAGTGCATTAAAGTCAGTACTCAAGGCGAGCAACAACTTGTCGTATTAACTCAAATAGCGACATTGGATGTCTGTGTCGACAACCCTCACTTTCAGCATGTTTCATTCAAAACGTCATAGGCTTTCAAATGAATAGCACCATAGAACAATGCTATTGCACCGCGTGCAGAGAAGAGACACAACATGTTGTTGTGTTGGTCAGAAAGACGAGTGCGTTTGCAGACAAACCTAACCAAAAGCGAAGTGAGTTTTGGGCAGGCATGATAAAAGGTTGGTTCCTTGGCCCGTTTATCGCGTCAATGGATGAGTTTTCTCGTCACCTTGTCTGTGAAAAATGTGGCCATAAAGAGATACAAGATTAGCATCGTTATCTTATAAAACATTGGATTCAATACAGTTAGATCGTCAATTGGCTTAGGAATAGAACGAATGAAAGTTGAAACGATAGAAGCCGTAAAGGCGTATGGGTTTTCAGTAAGAACCACCAATACCGATGAGATGGACCCAGCAAGAGCCAAGATAGGGCAATTGTGGCAGGGCTTTTTTGACCAAGCATTTCCGAAATTAACACCGGATTCAAAAGTGTATGGCGTCTACACTAATTACGAGTCTGATTTTACGGGTGAGTTTGATGTTATCGCGTGTGCTAATGCGTTAACGGATCAAGACTTAAATAATCTTATTGAAACCAAGATTGAAGCAGGCAAATATCTGACGTTTTCTGCTGAAGGTGAACTTCCTCAAGCGGTCATCGATCTATGGGGTGAAGTGTGGGCGTATTTCAGCGCTGCTGACTGCCCACATGTGAGAACTTACACGACAGATTTTGAACTATACAAAGGTGAAACTGAAGTCGAGATTTCGATAGCGATTCAGTGATCAGGTTAAAATGAACAAAAGGCTTAGCTTAGACTGTGTTTGCCAGTTAAGAGACAGTAGTTACAGGTAAAGAGACAACGGAATCCCAGTTAAGCCTTTGAATATCTGTTCTTTACAAAGAAGATACAGTGTCACGTAACTACTTTAATACCTAGGAATTATCTATTCCAGAATTCCCCTAGATCACCCTAGATACCCTTAAGTCACCCAAAATTCTCTTAAGTTATCCAAAAAGACAATCTTGCTTGGTTTCATTCCACAAAGGGTATTGCTTCATGACTTGGGTGTAGAGCTTACTTTCAAGGTGCGCTCTTAACCAACGTCCTACGTTTTGATATTCCGATTTCACAAACCACTTCTTTTCGACTCGCACAAACTGACTGACGAAAGGCATCACCGCAAAATCGGCCAAGCTTGGGCTTTCTCCAAAAAAGTAGGGCTGATCGATAAGTCGCACTTCTAACTGCTTAATGAAGGTTTCGCAGGCTTGTCGGCGTTGTTCAACATCGATGTTTCGGTAACGAACCGATGCACGATACCTTTCTAAGTGACCAATAAATTCTTCATCGTTGGTTTTAATGAGCTGCTGAACTTGTTCGCTAAGCGTTGGATTGCTTGAACGCAGAAGATCTTGAGGATCGTTTTGTTGAAGTGACCAGTTCATCACATCCAAGCTCTGTTCAATGACTTGTCCATTGGGTAACACCAATACAGGCACTGTTCCTTTTGGCGAACTGGCCAATAGTTCGCTAGGCTTGTCTTTGGTAACGATTTCTCGAAGTAACACTTTTTGCTGTGATAGTGCGATGCCCATTCGTCCGCGCATTGCATAAGGGCAACGGCGTAAAGAATAAAGGATAGGTAGATCGGATTCGTTCGGCATTATTGAGGTCATTTAGTTTGAAAAGTGTTGTACGGTGGTAAAGAGATCGTGATGTGGGTAGAATACGCGGCTTAAAAATTATAAGTAAGTGAGCGACTTCAAAAATGAGCAGAAAAATTGAGTTATTAGCCCCAGGTGGCGATGTAGAAGCGATAAAAGCCGCCATCGTAGCGGGTGCTAATGCAGTTTATTGTGGTTTAGACACATTCAACGCTCGTAACAGAGCCTCTAACCTGTCGTTAGACGAATTGAATGGTGTGATTCGCCTTGCTCATGAATACGGCTGTGAAGTGTTCCTGACTCTTAACGTTGTGCTACTGGAGCACGAGACTAAGAGCATCACCAAACTGCTGAACCAGCTTGTGAACACCAAAGTGGACGGCATCATTGTTCAAGACTTGGGTTTATTCAACCTGGTTAAGAAGCATTTCCCATCGTTAGACGTTCACGCGTCGACTCAGTTAACTACGCACAACGAAGGTCAGATTAAGTTCTTGTCTAAGATTGGCGCGACGCGCGTTAACTTGTCTCGTGAGTTGAACCTGCCTGAAATCAAGATGCTGACGGAAGTGGCACACGATCACGACGTATTAACCGAAGTGTTCGTACACGGCGCTCTGTGTATCGCATTCTCTGGTCAATGTTACTCAAGCTCAGTAAGTGTGGGTAACTCAGGTAACCGTGGTCGTTGTAGCCAAGCGTGTCGTGATGAGTACGAAATCACCAACGCGGGCAACAAGTTCCCACTTAACCTGAAAGATAACTCAGCTTACTACGACCTACCTGAATTGGTTGATGCGAAAGTCGACTCATTGAAAGTAGAAGGCCGTATTAAAGGCGCACACTACGTTTACACTGTGGTAGACACATGGCGTAAACAGATTGATAGCTTTGTAGAAAGTGGTTTGTTGATCGAAGACGATTCGAACCTACACAAAGTATTCAACCGTGATTTCACCAACTCTTTCCTAAAGGGCAACCTAACGAAAGACATGTTCATCGATAACCCGCGCGACAACAGCATGAACTACGCTGTTGAAAAAGCGACGGAGCAGAACAACGAAATCTCAGTTGTACAGATTCAAGAAGTGACCAACGAACTTCACCAAGCGAAAGACGTTCTTGGTAACGAAATGCGTGACAAGATCGAGTTCCTTGATATTCGCAAGACACCAGTAGCACTGTCGTTCAGCGCAAAAGTGGGTCAACCATTTACGGTGACTGTGAACACGCCAAAAGAGAACTTTACTCTTCAATCTAAATCGCTATTGAAAGCGGTTGAAGAGAAGGCGATTACTCAAGAGCTACTTGAGAAGCGATTCAAAAACGTGAAGAGTGCAGTTCACACGCTAGAAAGCCACGACTTCAGTGAAGTGGATGCAGGCTTGTTGATTCCTCTAAAAGAAGTTTCAGACCTAAAAGACGAGATCGACTTCATTCTGAACGGCTCTGTGGAAGTGATTAAGCACGTTGAAGTGCCAGCACTGCCTCAGCACCCTAAAGTGAACGAGAAGCCGACTATGTCGATGCTTATCGCCGATGTAGAAGACTTACACCTGTGTGACGTGACTGACGCGGATGTTTACTTCAAACTTCCAGAAAGCTTCAAGAAGCGTTGTAACAAGTACATCGACATCTTGGCAGCAAACCCACGTTTGATTCCTTGGTTCCCAGCGGTATTGATCGGTAAAGATTACGACGAAGCGGTTCGTATTCTTGAAGAGATCAAGCCAGCTCGCATCGTAACCAACAACACGGGTATTGCTTACAAAGCTTACGAGATGGGTATTGAGTGGGTTGCAGGCCCGTTCATGAACACGACCAACTCTCACGCACTGGTTACTCTGAAAGAAGAGCTGAACTGTGCAGGCGCATTCATTTCGAACGAGATCAACAAAGGTCAGATTCGTCATATTCGTCGCCCAGAGAACTTCAAACTGTCCTACAGCATTTACCACCCAATCTTGATGATGACCAGCCGTCAGTGTTTCTTCCAAAGAACCGTGGGTTGTAACAAGCCAAGCATCGAAGCAGGTTGTATGTTGAAGTGTGAGAAAGCGACCACGATTACCAACGTGAAAGGCATCTCTTTTGCGGTTGATAAACAGAAGGGTGGCTACCCAAGCATTTACAACCACGAGCAGTTCTTGAACCACGACGCAGTAACTGACTTCTCTGGTCTGTTCGACGAGTTCTTCATTGACCTAACCAACATCGGTGCAGGTTCTAAAGAAGTGAAAGACAAAGTTGAGCTTATCAAGCATTTCGAAGCGCTACTGAACGGCGTTGAAGGTTCACAACAGAACCTAGAGCAGATGGTTGAAGTTCGAACTAATGCTCAGTACGTGCAAGGTCTATAGCGTACAAGGTTTATAGGGTTCAATGTCTATGGGCTGTAAGGCTTATAGCTTCTAACGCAAAGAGCGTTCAAGGTTTATAACGCTCAACCGCTTATAAGCACTCTGAACCAATAAACAAAAGGCCACTCAATCGAGTGGCCTTTTTAATGGTGCGCCGAGCATGGCG
>NZ_JBFRVD010000097.1:0-6152 GCF_041474985.1 Vibrio sp. 10N.222.49.C9
ATTTGATCAACAACGCCGGTCCTTTGTCGAAATCACCTTTATTGTCACCAACATGGTCACTATCTATCGTTTACATCAACGCAGATTGTTAACTATAAAATAGGCAATATATTTTTTATTCTAAATTTAAAATATGGAAGTAATACATCACTAATTAAATGGGGGATTAATTGGACATCAAAAAATTAAATCTAGTTAAGTTTACGTTATTTAAACTTCGTCAATATATTTCCAATACTAAATTGAATTAAATCACCAATTAAATTTATATGGTGATCCAAACCTTTAGTTTGACCTATTTTGGTTAACCAATAGTCCATTAATTATTAAAATTGGTCATGTACTTATTATTATACTAACAATAGGATCGTGACCATGAAGCGTCTTACCCTGACACCTATAGCAATCGCGTTGCTTCTTGCAGGATGTAACTCATCTGATAGCGACAATAACTTCCAGCAACCCCAAGTTCACTCTCGTGTTCATGATGTATTGAACGTTGAGGGCTACCAATTCCGAGATTCTAACGGTAATGGAACACTGGAGCCTTTTGAAGACTGGCGATTATCTCCAGAAGAGCGAGCAGCAGACTTGGTTAGCCGCATGACGCTAGATGAGAAAGCCGGCATGATGCTCATTGACACCTTAAACTCGTCCAAAGGTGGGCTCGTTAGTAGTAAAGGACAAGACATGATTGGCGATGCCCAAATGACGCGCTTTATCTTCCGTAACAGCGTAGTTGAAACACCTACCAATGCGCCTGATTGCGATTCAGGCCGTTCAGGTTGTCAGATAACCCCAACAGAAGCTGCCCAGTTCATGAATAGTGTTCAAGAACTGCGTGAACAGACGCGAATGGGTATCCCCGCTCTATTCAAATCCAATGCTCGTAACCACATAGATCCATCAGCTAAAGCAGGGATCAACGTTTCTTCAGGTGCCTTTTCTGCTTGGCCTAAAGAGGCAGGTTTAGCAGCCACTCGCGACATGGATTTAATCACTGAATTTGCAGGTATCATGAATGAAGAATGGTCTTCAATTGGCCTACGCAGTATGTACGGATACATGATGGATTTGGCGACAGAACCTCGTTGGTACCGAGTACACGAAACCTTTACCGAAGATGCAGATTTAGCGTCTGACATTATGCGCTCACTTATCAAAGGGTTGCAGGATGGCGGTGAGGTCAACGAAGACAGTATCGCGCTAACCATCAAACACTTCCCTGGTGGCGGTCCACAAGAAAACGGTGGTGACCCACATTATGACTTCGGTAAAAACCAAGTCTATCCAAAGAACAATTTTGATTACCACCTAAAACCGTTTATTGCTGCGATTGAGGCTGGCGCTTCTTCAATCATGCCTTACTACGGCATCCCTGTAGATCAAAAGTGGATGCCAAACGATGTTGGTATGTCCTTCTCAAAAGGCATTGTTACCGACCTTCTCAGAGACGAATTGGGCTACACAGGTAACGTGAACTCAGATACCGGCATTATTGGCGATCGAGCATGGGGTGTGGAACACAAAACGATTGATGAGCAAGTTGCAATGTCGGTCGAAGCTGGAGTCGATGTTCTTTCAGGTTTTCATGATAAAGAAGTCATCGTGAAACTGGTCGAAAAGGATCTGATCACCGAAGAACGTGTCGACCTATCAGTCACACGCTTACTTGAAGAACAATTCAAGCTTGGCCTTTTCGAAAACACTTACGTTGACGAGAAAAAAGCCCAAGAGATTTTAGGCAATGAGAAGTACCAAGAACGCGCTGATTACGCACAGAAAAAGTCTGTCGTCTTACTTCAAAATACCAATAAGACTTTACCTCTAGCTGAATCAACCGCACAAAATCCTGTTGCTCTGTATGTCATGGGAATGGACGAAAACATTGCAGGAGACGACAAGTACAACTTTACCGTGACTTCCGGAGATTACGAAGCGGGAGAAACGCGTCCACCAGTACCAGCCGATACGGACTATGCGGTTATTCGTGTTCGCGTATCTAACGAAGGCTCAGATCCTGATCTTATCTTTGGTGGCGCGAACCCAGATGAACTCGATATTCTTGCGTTCAGTGAAATGGCTACAGCTGCATCTTGGCATATTGAACCAAGCCTAAGCGACATTAAAGCCGTTATGAACGAAGTGGGCGCTGACAAAACGGTATTGTCCATCAACTTTAGACAACCCTTCGTGCTAGACGATCAAAGTAATCTTAAGCAAGCCGGTGCCGTGATCGCCACATTTGGTGTCTCGGACAGCAACCTAATGGAAGTACTTTCAGGCAACTTTGCTCCTCAAGGAAAACTGCCATTTGCTTTAGCGAACAGTGCCCAAGCCATTCAAAACCAAGACTCAGACTACCCTGGGTATGATCAAGCCGACACCCTTTACCCGTTCGGACATGGTTTAAGTTACGAATAATATTTGAGCTAATTCAGGCAGTGTTGAGCACTGCCTTTCCTTCTTAGATACCAAGGACAAAGTCATGGAACATATCTTACAACTGGGTTGGGATGATCACGCTATTCCACATAAAATCTGGATAGAACAATACTACGATAGGTGTCGTATCTGCTTGAAAGTCGTAAAAGACGTTGAGCCAGAAATGCTCTCATTGATTGTTCCAAATATTGATGTGCAAACCACTCATAAGGCGTGGCAAGGCAAAGCGACGAACATTACACCAGCCTATGATGACGGCGTGTTGTTCACTCAAACTCGCTCGCTATTCAATTTGCCTCATGGCTGCGTGATTTGGGCGGTAACACATATCCAGATGCAAAACGGCTTAAAAATGTCGGCAGACAAATTGTGCTTCGTACCAAAATACAGCAATCAAGATTCTTGTTTTAAGGTTCCAGCATAACGTAACAACAAGCCGAGTCGCTTATCCAACTTGGCGCTAATCTGCGAAGAACCATAAAAAAGGCCAGCGTATACACGTTGGCCTTACTTCTGTCTGTCTGTCTGTCTGTCTGTCTGTCTGTCATCAGGATTAAGCACTAATCAATCAACACCAACGAATCGATGGCATTGGATTCATTTAGATATCTCATTCTTGGCGGGCATTTGGCACCCGTAATAAGACAATGCTCATTCTAAAAAGACGAAATAAATTTAAAAAAACTTATTTCGCCGTTTTGATCATCGTAGCTCGCGGTTTACAGCTGAGGTTCTTGGGTCTTATTGACTATGAGGTCGCGAAGCCATTTGTGGCTTGGTTCAGAATCAAAGTAACGGTGCCAAAGCAAAAACAACCCACCGGGAACCAACTCAATAGGAATCGGCTTCATCACCAGTTCGCCACTCTCAATATAGTCACGAACCGAGTTGTACGGATAACACATCAGCAAATCGCTTTGTTTGCACAGCTTTACTGCGCTGGTGATGTCCGACACGTTGGCGGCTTTGTTAATTTGAAGCTGTTTGGCTTGCAAGATTTCCAGTAGCAACCAGTCGCCAACGCCACCGGTCACCAACTGAATATGACGGTATTTAAGGAAGGCTTGCAGATTCCACTCTTCTTGAAGTACTGGGTGATCATTTCGCATCAAACACACAGAGTAATCTTGCAGCAACTCGACGTGGTTTAGCTCGGCAGGGATATTTTGAATGTGGGTGCTAGCCCTTTCATCGAGCTCAAAAATTCCAATCCCGAAATCGACCTCACGCTTTAGTAAGCGCTTAAAGGTTTCGCTGCTCCAAGTAGTGCTGTTTACCGTAATGTTCGGCGCATCTGCTAGCGCGTTAGGCATAAATTTAGGGTAAATCGCGGTATAAGCGGTTTCAACAAGATCGATATTAAAAGTACGTTCGCTGTCTTTCGGCTCAAAAATGTCCGGCACGGTTAGCTGTTCAACTTGCAGAAGGATTTGATGAATTTTAGGCGCTAAAGAGGTGGCTTTCGGTGTTGGAAACAGGCCTTTTGACTCACGTTCAAACAAAGGGTCGTCAAACAAAGAACGCAGCTTAGTGAGTTGTTTACTCACCGCAGACTGACTAAGGAACAATCGCTCTGCCGTTTTGCTCACGCTGCGCTCTTCAAGCAACACGTGTAAACACAGCAGTAAATTCATATCACATTTGAGTAAGCTTTTAACATCTACCATGATATTCCTTAGATTCAGATTAATGATGACTTTATGTCACTTTAAATCATATCACAAACTTGTTAATTTAAGCCCATGTAACCTATGAGTTAATAACTCAAAAAATAATAGACCTAAGGAATACTCATGAACGTTCTAGCACTCCCTAAGATTGATCTGCACTGCCACCTAGACGGAAGCGTTCGTCCAGACACCATTATTGATCTGGCGAAACAGTACGGAATCGAACTTCCAGAAGACCGTGAAGCGGTAGTAAAGTCTCTAACAGTGCCTGAAGATTGCAAAAACCTTGATGAGTACCTAGCTTGCTTTAGCCTGCCACTGCAAGTGATGCAAACGGAAGAAGCGATTGAGCGTATCTCTTTTGAGCTTTACGAAGACGCAGCACTAGAGAACGTTAAATACCTAGAAGTTCGTTTTGCACCGATTCTTCACGTAAACAAGGGCTTGTCTCTTGATGCAATCATCGCAAGTGCGGTTAAAGGCATGAAGCGTGCAGAAGAGAAATACGACATTAAGGGCAACTACATCATGTCTGTACTTCGTATGTTCCCGAAAGACTCAATCAAAGATGTAATCGACGCTGGTAAACCATACCTTGGTAAAGGCGTGGTTGCGTTTGATATTGCAGGCGGTGAAAAGCCGGGCTTCTGCGCTGAATTCCCTGAGTACACGCAATACGCTATTGAACAAGGCTACCGTGTGACGGTTCACGCAGGTGAGCAATGGCATGGTCAGAACGTTTACGATGCAGTTACTCTGCTAGATGCTGAACGTATCGGCCACGGTGTTCACATCCAAGGTAACGAAGACGCGTACAACATCGTTAAAGAGAAGCAGGTTGCGCTTGAAACTTGCCCAACAAGTAACGTGCAAACTAAATGTATTCACAAATTCAGCGACCACCCAATTGCTGAATTCAAGAAAGACGGCATCGTTGTAACGATCAACACAGACAACCGCACTGTGTCGAACACAACCATGACTAACGAAGTGAAGCGTGTATGTGAAACGTTCGGTCTAACACAAGAAGACTACGCAGAGATCTACAAGTACTCTGTAGAGAGCGCTTTTGCTTCAGACGAAGTGAAACAGCACCTAATGGGTTTCGTTGAGCAAATCTAATTTGAGCAATCTTGATTGCTAAGTAGAAAAACAGGAAGAGAAAGGCTTAGGCTTTTCTCTTTTTTTATGTCCAATTATCCGTATTCTAATATCGATGTTGACGAATGGGATGCAAACAATGAAAACAGAACTCGAGAAAATGCTGTCCGGCGAGATTTTTGATGGCGCAGACCATGAGGTAGACCACATGCGCACTCACGCCAGCAAGGCGCTATCAGACTTGAATCAATGTTCAGACGATACTCAACTACCAAGTCTTCAGGCTAATCTGTTTGGTAAAGTAGGAAGCAGCGTTGTCCGTCCTCCTTTTCATTGCGAGTTTGGCAAAACCATCGAGATCGGTGACGACACCTTTATCAACATGAACGTGGTGATGCTTGATGGCGCGAATATCAAGATTGGTAACAATGTATTGATAGGGCCAAGTGCCCAGTTTTACACAGCCTCCCACTCACTGGATTATCTCAGCCGCCGTAAGTGGGAAACTTTCTGCCTACCTATCACAGTCGAAGACGATGTGTGGATTGGTGGAAACTCAGTCATCAACCAAGGCGTTACGATTGGCGCTCGCTCTGTTATCGCAGCGAACTCAGTGGTTAACAGTGATGTACCACCAGATTGCCTGTACGGCGGCACTCCAGCCAAGTTGATTCGGCATTTGAATGCCGAACAAACTCGCGATTAAACAAGAAAGCGCGTATCCAAATCTAAAAAAGAGCGATGTTTCAATAGCATGGCTCTTAATCTAATTATCAGCGTTGTTTTATCGCACGCTTGTTCACCGCGAATTTGAAGCACGACAGCCGCAACTAAAACCAGCGCTGATATAGTCAAAAACAAGAATGCAACGATAGACTTAGGTGGGTATCTTTTCATTTTCTACACCCTCAAATTTAAGGTTCATCGCGGCTTTCC
>NZ_JBFRVD010000098.1:0-463 GCF_041474985.1 Vibrio sp. 10N.222.49.C9
ATTTTCCGGATTGGTATTATCGATAGCCAGAAACGACGAAAGCCTAGTCATAAGACTAGGCTTTCTAATAAGTGGCGGAGTGGACGGGACTCGAACCCGCGACCCCCGGCGTGACAGGCCGGTATTCTAACCAACTGAACTACCACTCCGCAGTGTCTATTCAGCATAAAGCAATTTGAGCCTGACGATGTCCTACTCTCACATGGGGAAGCCCCACACTACCATCGGCGCTATTGTGTTTCACTTCTGAGTTCGGCATGGAATCAGGTGGGTCCACAATGCTATGGTCGTCAAACAAATTCTGTTGTTAACTTGAATAATCAAATCAACTAAATATGGTGCTGATACCCAGACTCGAACTGGGGACCTCACCCTTACCAAGGGTGCGCTCTACCGGGCTGAGCTATATCAGCAATTCAAGAACCGTTTAAAAACGACTCTAAAAATTTAAAGCCTGGCGATG